>CAXHHE010000012.1:0-22863 GCA_964016365.1 uncultured Bacteriovorax sp.
AACTGAGCGTCTCGTGGGCTCGGAGATGTGTATAAGAGACAGTCTATAAACTGTGTCCAGTCCTTTGCCGGCAAAATAACTTCTTACGAAGTCAAAATCGTTTTCTGTGGCCACTAAAACGAAGTCTCCCCCCCATGCGCCCAGAGACTTAACAGCTCCCGGGAAATCAGCAAAAAGCGCTGCTTTAACCGTTTGCTGGTCAATCGTCTGAGAGACAAGCTCTTCATGCGACATCATCAGCGACTGGAATTGTTTTAGAGTTGAAGCATTGATAAATTCTTGAGTCAGCTCAGTGATCTTAGAGATCATGGTTGAATCAACCGGTCTTTTCTTAGTGTATTCCTTGATGGCCTCGCGAGAGTTTTGCTTTTTTCCTAAATAAACAAAATAAAGATTTTGTTTAAAGCTCGGGTTGAAATAAATCGGTGACCAGTTAGGCCCACTCGAAACTTTCTTATAGGCAATCGGTCCGTCAGACTGCGCACACGCGATATCATAACCTGAACCACCATGAGTTTTAAATAAAAGCTCAAACGGCGAAATATAGGCCCATTGAGCGATATTATAGATAAGTGAAGAAGAGCTTCCCAGTCCCCATGTTAATGGGAATCCCAGGCGAGTTTCAACTTTTACATCGACATTGTCTCTTAAGAAATGAGGGTTTTGTTTTCTCACCTGCTGAAGGATTTTTTGCAGGAAAAGAGCTTCTTCCGATGGATTTTCATCAGTGCACTTGAAATGCCAGAACTCAAATGTGCTGTCAAACCAGATATTGCCGTTCACATCGTATGATTTCCAATTGAGCGACGGTGAAAATGATTGATTGTATTTTACTGAAAGGGACTGACCAACTTTTGTCGGTAGAGCAAGAGAAAGAGCACCATCTAAAACAAAGTACTCACCTGTCAGAAGGAGTTTGCCGTGACCGAAGTAATACTGGTCTTTTTCCGGGCAAGTCTTCTTTAGTTCGTTGTTAATCTGGTTAAGGTTAATTTGATTCATACTTTTCCTAAACGTAGTTCCTTAAGCTGGCAATAAATTCACGCACTGATTGAAACGAGATCACTTCGTTAGCAAAGTGAACCTTGGCCTTTTCTCTTTCTTCTTCTGAGGCTTCAAGATGATTTAAAATATTCATCAAGTGCATTTTCATGTGACCTTTCTGGATTCCAGAAGTCACTAAACTTCTCACGGCACCAAAATTCTGAGCAAGACCAATACTCGCCACAACTTTCATTAACTCTTCAGCACCAGGGCGTCCGAGCATATCAAGAGAGAGTTTTGACATCGGGTGAAGTGACGTCAGCCCCCCTACAGCACCAATGGCCATCGGGATGTCCAGGCTGAAGCGGAATTTTCCATTTTTAATTTCTACATTTGATAGACCTCTGTACTGACCATCGCGGGCAGCGTAAGCATGGCCACAGGCCTCGACGGCGCGGAAGTCGTTACCTGTAGCAATCACCACTGCATCGATTCCGTTAAAGATCCCTTTATTGTGAGTTGTCGCTCTCGTCACATCAATCTTAGAGATGCGGATAGCGCGAGCAAATTTATCAGCGAACTCTTCGGCACTCATTTCCAGCCCGGGCTCATTAAGATCGGCGATATTGCACTCTACAGAGCTTCTTACAATACACTCTGGAGTGTAGTTTGAAAGAATCGCCATAACGATTTGCATTTCTTTTTCTGCATCAGTGAAGTCCGAAGCATCAAGGATCATTTCCTTCCATGTGCTTCCTAATTTTTCTAAGATTGAATTGATGAAGTTTGCCCCCATCGCATCGCGAGTGTCGAATTCTCCAAGAAGTTGGTAGTAACCGGCTTCATCTTTTGTTCTGTCTACTAAACGCAGATCAAGGATTCCTCCTCCGCGCTTAACCATATTGGCCGCAAGAGGCTCAACCGCTTGCAGAAGCTCTGCTTTTTTAAGAGCAAAGAATTTTTCTAACTTTGATGTTTCGCCATTCCAGATAAAGTGGACTTGTCCGACTTTTTTGACACCCAGGACTTCTGCTTTAAATCCTCCGCGAGTCAGCCAGAAGTTAGCAGCTTTTGCTGAAGCAGCAACAACCGAGCTCTCTTCGATAACCATCGGAACACAAAAAAGTTTTCCGTTGATTAATACGTTGGGCACAACTCCCATCGGGAAGATAAAATTTGTCAGCGTATTTTCGCTGAATTCATCAATTGTTTTTTGTAAGTTTTCATCGTTAAGCCAGAATCTCTTGAACTGAGTTTTTACTGACTCTCCCCCACTGAAGTAGTTATCGGCGATAAAATCGATCTTCTCTAGCTTTGAAAGTTTAGAAAAACCTTTTACTGGAGCTGTTGGCATAGAAAGTATATTCATTCCTGCGCCTTCTGTTTCGATAGTCTGGTTCACTGGACCTCCGAGTTCTTTATCGTCAGGAATTTCCTCGCCATTTTTAATCCCTCGATCTGAGCATTGGTAAAAGCTTTAAGCTCTTCATAGTTCTCAGAGCGAGTCAGGAAATTTTTGGCCTGGCCGATAATTGAAGAAAAGTGCAATTGCTCCTGCAGGTAGAATCCATCAAGGAAATTTCCGATCCCGCCAGAGATGATAATTTGTTTTTTAATGTAGTCAGGGTTTGCTTTCAGGAGATTGTTAAGAATCGAGATCATTTCTAGAGATGTGTGACCAACTTTGGCCAGCGCTTCGATCTCCAGTTTGTCCGCGCCCTTTGTTCTTAGGTATTCAAGCTGAGAGAAATTCGTGCCGCCAAAACCAGCTAACTCGATAGCATCAATCGGAAGATCCAAAAGAGACTTTAAGCTCTTTGGCCCCATTCCCTGCCCAACTTCTTTCACGATAATTTTTTTACCACTGCCTTTAAAAGCTTCGCTTAACTTGGCAATCGTCTCAATCGGGCTAAAAAGAAACTTGTCTCCTTCCGGTTGAAACCATTCTTGCAGAGGATTCACATGAATAATAAGCCCGTCTGTCTCCAGTCGGTTTACTAAATCAAAAATTTTATTAATTTCCTGGTCGTAAACAAGTCTTTCAACTTGCGCGATTCCCAGGTTGGCATAAAACGGAAGATCATTTCCTAAAATAGGGCGAAGATTAAAATCTTCAAAGTACTGCCCTGATTCTAAAAGTGTTCGGCAAGAGCCAAGCCCCATCCCTAAAGAAAACTCACGGCAGACGCGCGCTAAGTTTTGATTAATGTGACGGGCTTCACCCACTCCACCTGTCATACTCGAAACCCAAAATGGTGCCTGGATTTTCTTTCCTAAAAATGTTGTGGAGATATCAGTTTCCTGAGTGGGATGTGCAGAAAGAAGAGGCTCATAATAAAAGCGCGAGTCCACCAAAAGTCCATTAGTTTGGGACTTGGCGGTAAGCTCAATATGATCTCTTTTACGTGTCTCTTGCATAGCGCCCTATTTTTATCATGACGGCCGTTAAACGTCATTTCTTTTTAACACACTATCTATCTGATATTACTCAGAAACTATCAATACAAATTCGCGTTTTACGTCGTTTATTACATTGAGAAGCTCCTTAGGGGTTCCTCGCTGTAACTCTTCCGTTTCGGCGTTTAAGTCCATGGCCACAAAAAGCTTCTTTTTCGATGACCCCCACGCGCTTTGAAATTCTTCAAGCACGCGCTTTAATCGATAAGGAGTGTCCATCACAATCGCCGTCGTTTTTAAATTTAAAATATTTTTAATGGCCTTCGCTCTCTCTTCACTGTCGATAGGAAGAAATCCTTCAAACCAAAACTTTCTATGTGAGAAACCCGAAAGGGCCAAGGCCAGGCTGACAGAATTAAAAAACGGAGTTGAAGTCACGCGGATTTTGTTCTGATGACAAAGATTCACCAGCTCAACACCCGGATCATAAAATGCAGGAAGACCACCATCACTCATAAGAAAAACGTTTTTTCCCTTCTGTAATTCAGCGAGAAGTTCTTTAGATACAGCTTGAGCTGTGTGCTCGTTATAAAGAACAAAACTCTCAACACATTCGCGTGGAAGTTTAAAACCAAGCCATCTTCTTCTTCCCGGTTTTAAATCTTCAATAACAAAGACAGAGTTCTCACGCTCGTTTGTGGCCGCTTCATTTAGAAGCCTGAACGCGCGAGGCTCAAGCTCCCCTTCTTCAGACAAAGGAGTCGGAATTAATGTCAAAGTCCCAGTGGTTTTCATGGGCGTGAAGGTAACAAAACCCCTTGCAAATTAAAAGAATAAAGAGGGCCCTGTGAAAAACCAACTTAGTGGGCTTGACATTTTTGCGAATCGCTTGCAATATTCAAGAATATGAAAAATGCAAATGAATCGCAAAACAAACTCCCAGTCACTGTTCTTTCAGGCTTTTTAGGGGCCGGAAAGACAACTCTTTTAAACCATATTCTCCATGAAAATCATGGACTTAAGATCGCCGTGATCGTCAATGATATGAGCGAAGTCAATATCGACGCCGGCATCGTCCGAACCCAGGAAAAACTGGTGGAAATGAGCAACGGCTGCATCTGCTGCACGCTCAGAGAAGATCTTTTAGTAGAAATAAAAAAACTCGCGACTGAAAAAGCGTTTGATTACCTGGTTATTGAGTCCACTGGAATCAGTGAACCCATTCCCGTGGCCGAAACATTCACCTTTGAAGATGAAAACGGAAACTCGCTCTCTCAGTTTGCGAAGCTCGACACCATGGTCACTGTTGTTGATGGCCACAATTTCTTCCGCGACTATATGGAAGCAGTCGACTTAAAAGAAAGAAAAATGGAGCTTTCAGAAAACGATGAAAGAACGATCACTGATCTTCTTATTTCACAAATTGAGTTTGCTGATGTCCTGATTATGAACAAGATGGACCTCGTGACCCCAGAGGAGAAATCGCGCTTAATCGGCATCCTGAAAAAACTAAATCCCAAAGCAAAAATCATTGAGGCCCACAAGTCTCAAGTAGATGTAAAAGAAATTTTAAACACGAATCTTTTTAATTTTGAAGAGGCCATGAACAATCCTGGATGGATGATGGAGCTTCGTGGGCATGAAACAAAAGAGACTGAAGAATATGGAATTTCTAGTTTTGTTTTTAGAGAGCAAAGACCATTTCACCCGGAGAGACTGTGGGATGTTTTAACTTCACTTCCCAAGGAAGTTGTCCGCTCGAAAGGATTTTTCTGGGTGGCCACTAAGCCTGAAATCGTCGCTCTATGGTCCCAGGCCGGAAGAACCAGCACACTTGAGGCCAGAGGAGCATGGCTTGCTTCTATGGATATGAGCGAATGGGAAGTCGATGAAGAAGAACTCGAGCAAGTCAAAAAGAACTGGCACAAAGATTACGGCGACCGCGTTCAGGAAATCGTTTTCATTGGACAGAAATTTTTAAATTCATCTTTAAAAGAAGACTTAATAAAAAGACTCAACGACGCCCTTTTAGATAAGAGCGAGCTCGCCCTAGGAAAAGATTTCTGGACGAGCAACTTTAAGGATTCAGCAATCAATCATTATCTCAGCGCTGAGTAATCCCGTAACTTCCTCAGCCCTGATGACATAAACTGGCCATGGACGTAACCCCCATGGCCTTTTTTTTGGACTTTTAAGACTTTTTCCTCCATAACCTTTTTATGGAACAAACCGCACAATTCTATCTCATCTACCCTCTTGGTCTGGTTGATCAGGGTCTTGATGAACTCAAAGAAAAATGGGAACTGCATTTTAAAGATTGCCCTCTTTCAATTCTTTCTGTTGATGAAGGTGGAATTCTTTTATCGGCCACAACGTTGCAAGGGTTTCTACTCAATCATCTGCTTCGTACTCCCACTCGTATCCTTATGAGGATTGCTGAATTTAAGGCCCGCGATTTTCCAAAACTCTTTCAAAAGATTTCTAAAATCCCATGGAAATCGCTCATGATCGGACAGGCCCCGGAAGTGGTGGCCGCAGCGACAAACTCAAGGCTTTTTGACTCGAGAAAAATTGCCAAGGCCGTTCAAGATGGAATTCTTGAGAGTTACCGCAAGCAACCAGTTAAGAAAAAATACCTCGACCACTTAGAGGCCAATAAAACGGCAGAGCTTCCAAAAGTTTACTATCGCGCTGTCGATGACGTGATCACTATCAGCCTCGATACGACCGGTGAAATCCTTCACAAACGTGGGGATAAAATCTATACAGGTCTTGCTCCCATTAGAGAAAACCTGGCGGCCCTGCTTCTCATGGCCACGACTAAAAACCTTCCACCCAATATTTCTAAAGAAGAGCTGACGTTAATTGATCCAATGTCTGGCTCGGGGACTTTTCTCATTGAAGGGCATGATTATTTTTCTGTGAACACTGAAAGAGAGTTCGCTTATCAGCACACACCTCTTTGGATTGATGTGGCCCTAAAGAAAAAAGTTATGGATGAACTTCAAGGAAGGCCTTCTCCTTTTCTTAAACTTCAAGGATTTGAAATCAATCCTGAGGTGATTGAACTGGCCCGCAAAAATGCCGAAGGCAAGAAAATTAACTTCACTCAAAGTGACCTTTTCTCAGAGGAAAATTCTCTCGTTGGAAAAAATGTGGTGGTGATTAACCCGCCATACGGTCTACGAGTTGGTGAAAAAGAAGAGATCAATTTAGATTATTATAAAAAGATCATCTCGATGATCAAGAAAAAATACCTGCCGGTTCGTTTAGGGATCATCATTCCGGAAGAGCACAAATTCACTCCAAAAAAAGAGGAACTCATCGCCCGCCTTCCTTTTAAAAATGGCGGGCTTCCAGTTGTTTTTTATATCTTAACTTAAACATCCAAGCGCGGGAAAGTGATTCTTAAAACGGCCCCACCACCCGGGTTATTATCAATTTTCATATCGGCCGAATGGATTTCACAAATCTTATTCATAATCACAGCACCAAGACCTACTGAAATTTTTCCTTCAGTGTTTTCATTAATTCTTCTCGTTGCCCGTTTTTTCCCGAAAGTATCAATTTCTTCCTGAGTCAGTCCCTGTCCATCATTAGTGATTTCAATGGAAATATTCTTTAAGTCCACTTCAACAATTCTCACACTCACCATGCTGCTGGCATTTTCTGCGGCGTTAGAAAGTGCATTTTTCATCAAGCGCTGGAACAAATGCTGGTCTGCTTTAACGAAATAAAATTCATTATACACAAAAGCGATCTTCACTTTTTTATGGGTTTCATTGGCCACTTGGACTTCGTGCTGGATGACATCGTTCACATCAACAGTCGAAAATTTCCCGCGGTATTTTAAATCGTGTACTCCGGATAAAAAAAGCAAGTCTTCAACTAAGTGGTGGAAGTAATCAACTTCTTTTAATGTCATCTCCAGGCTTTCCTGTCTGACTTCAGCACTCATGCGTTCGCCTTGGTAAAGAAGGCCCTCAAGCATACTTTTCATTGAGGCCACAGGAGTTCTTAAGTCATGGGCCAGTTCTTGAAGTAACTTTCTTCTTAAATTATCTACATCGCGAAGATCAACAACGAGTTTTTCAATCTCGTCGGCCATCTGGTTAAACTCCAGCATAAGCTCAGAAGCTTCATCAATTTTTGTAATGGGAAATCTCGCCTTTAAATCACCCAGTTTAAGCGCGCGCAGGACTTCTCCCGCTTTCTGTGCCTGGCGTTTTAAGAAATAAAGGACAAGTAATGAAGATGCCGTGATAACAAATAAAATGATCACAAAAGTTAAAACCAAAGGGATCATCACCATAGGAAGAGGTCTTCCTCCAATATCGATGCGTGGGCCAGGAGGTCCACCACCAGGGCCTCCGGGTCCACCCGGTCCTCCAGGTGGAGGCCCAAATTTTCCAGGGCCACCTGGATTAAATTTAAAAACTAAAAAGTGTTCCCCATCATAGTTATAAACCTGGTCCTTAAATCTTTTTACATCGGAGACATTTCCTTGGATTTCTAAATACTCACCTACATTTTGCGGAAGAGTAAATTTGGCCTCTTTGCGAGTCACAACAGAAATAGACACCGGTGGTTTTCCTCTGCCTCTTCTTTCTGGACTTGGCCCTCTATCTTCACGTGGGACATCCTGAAAATTATTGTATTCAGCTACAATTTCCTCAATCGGCATTTTGGTTTTTCTAGCAATCAACTCAATCGTTCTCAGCGACTCGTACATGAAATGTCCTTCCATGCGTTTTTCCTGAGAGCTTAAGATAAGGTGGGTTCCTAAAAATCCAAGGCCCACGGCCAGAAAGCTGATAACGAAGGAAGCGAGGATAAATTTCACAAGGAGTTTTTTATTTTTACTGACCATAACCTACTCGATAATCTCCAGCTTATATCCCACTCCATAAACAGAGCGGATCTGGATTTTGCTGACTTCATTGGCCTTTAGTTGTTTTCTAATATGGCTGATATGAGAATCGATCGTGCGATCGAAGATCTCTCCGCCCTTACCTAAAAACTCCATCAAGCGGTCGCGGGTAACGATTTTTTCCGCATTCATTGAAAGACAATAAAGCAATTGAATTTCTGTATTGTTGAGATCAATTTGTTTTTCACCTAAGCGCACTTCGCGCTTTTCCAAATCAATCTTTAAATCGCGATAAGCTGTATTGGATTTAGACCCGGTCACATCACGAGTGTGGGCCTTAATCCTAGCAAGCAATTCCTTTTGGCTAAAAGGCTTTCTTAAAAAATCATTTCCTCCGGCATCGAAGGCCATGAGTAATGAGTCTTCATCAGTCTGCGCTGTCAGAAAGATAATGGGCGTTTTTTGAAAATCAGCTCGCAGTTCCTTGCAGAGATTGATCCCATTTCCATCCGGAAGCCCAATGTCTAAAAGAATGCATTGAAATTCGTTGTTAGCAATTAGATCGTGGGTCTCCTGAACACTTTTACACCAAAGGACTTTAAAGGATTCAAGCTCCAACGTCGTTTTTATACTTCTTCCTAAAATTGGATCGTCTTCAACTAAAAGTACTAACATTCTTTAATTCCCCATTTGTGCAAAAGATGATGTCCCCATATAAGGAATCCCAACTTGTGAGCCATATGTGGCATAGTAGCTGTTACCACTATAAGGATTCATCATCGAGTTGCCATAAGTATAACTAGAATTCATATCTGGGGCCATAAAGTTGTAGCCGGCCGTATTCGACGGAAATGGATTCATCTGTAAGCGATCATTCCCATATCCGCCCATATTCATCTGGTTTCCATAAACATTCATTTGATTATTCATCATGCCTTGCTGCTGGTGAGGCATTCTAGGCATTTGATTGCCAGTTTGCATACCGTACATTGCCTGTGGCCTTTGATTCATATTTACCATTTGCCTTTGATTCATGTTTCCCATCTGCATCTGATTCATACTTCCCATTTGCATCTGATTCATGTTCCCCATCTGCATTCCAGTAGACTGCCCCATATTTTGAAAATTGTTCATCATCTGCTGACCTATCGCTGGGGCCATTTGAGAAACATTCGACGATGATCCCCCTATGTTCATATTCATGCCCATGCCTTCGCCTCTACCTTGGCGGCCTTTGCTTTTTCCTTCGGCCATTTTTGGACGCTCTTCTTCTTTGTCTTTATCTCTTGAAGGACGATCACGCATTTCCTCATTCGGCCTTCCTTGAGTCATCTCTTTTTTCAATTCTTCTTTAAGCTCATTCTTAAGTTCATTGCGGAGCTCAGACTTCATGCGCTTATACTCTTCTTCAGTCAGGATGATTTTTGTCACCTTCGCTGAATCTTTCATTGAGTCAGTTGTGACTTTCTCAAGAATAGGTTGAGACTTTGCGCCTTCGCATTTCACATCGGCCTTAGCAACTGTTGTTTTTTCCTTCTTTTTATTTTCCAGGATATTTTTAATGGCCTTAAGAAGATCGAACTGGGCAATCTCTCTTTCTTCATTCATTTTTTCAAAATCAGGACGAGTGCCGCTTTTTCTCATCTCATCCATTTTCTTTTTGCGGTCTTCTTGAACTTTAGCAAACTGATCTTTGATTTCTTTTGAGTCTTTATTTTCAGTAAACAGTTTTTGAAACTCTTTTGCTTCAGCTTCATCTTTGAAAAGTTTATTTTTTGAGTCGTAAGTGAACTTTAGGTCTTCAAGTGACTCTTCAGGAGGTCTCCCCATTTCCATGCCAGGAGTTCTCATTGGTGGTGGTGTTAGAGGTTCAGCTTTTGCTGAAACTGAGAAGAGAAGGATTGTTAAAATCAACAGTCCGTTTGCCATAATAACTCCCGAAGTTTTGTTATTTTTGTCATTATGGCAAAGGATTGTTGAAACATCATGGAAAGGTCTTAAAGTGCCAGAATCCTTAGGATTTAAGGGGGACTTCTAAAGATCTTTTATTGCACTTAAGGTCTTATTCATCGATCTTTCTAAGTTGCGAAGAAGGGCCATCTCTTGCTCAAGTCTGATCATCTCTAACTTCTTTTCCAGAAGAATTAAATTCTTCTCTTCCAGTTTTTGTCTATAGGCCTTGAGTTTTTCCGAAGGACTTAGGTTTCTATTATCGGCAATTTCATCTACCAATGGAACTTCTGTTGTCTCTGCGACTTCAACTGCTGAAGGAGATGGAGCTTCAATTGTTTTTTCTGGAAGTGTTGGTTTAATAGCACTCACAGTTTTTGGACGTGCCTCGACTGACACACAGTTAAGAACTTCTGTGCTTTCTTTTATAATATCATCTTGAGCCACTTGAGTCGTATCAGCAGATGCAGCGGCCATAGTAAAAAGAGAACTCATTAAAACAATCTTTTTCATTAATCCCTCCAAGAATCGTCGATACAATCAAGTACCAAATGACTATGGAAAGATTGTGGAAGGCCGTCATTATTACACGGTTAATCCAGAAGTTTCTTCCTGATGGTCTCGTCATTAAAGCGCCAGACGACGCTGTCGATGAAAAAGTGGTGAACGTTGATAAATACAGGAATGGCGACAAAGAAGAACATCACTTGAAAGCGCCTGTCTGTTGAAAGCCATGAATCCAGCATCTGAGGAATGTATTCAAAAGAAAGATAGCCAACTAAAAAAAGAATGAAGATTTTCACACTCATCACTTTCATTTTTTTGATTCTCTCCCAACTGTGCTCAGGTGCTTCAAGTTGGTAAGCAAAAAGAAGATACTGAAGACCGTGGAAAAAAGGCACGGCCAGATAGAAAAAATCCATCATGCCAAATAAAGGAATCCACCAAAAATGCAAAGCAATCCATGGAACCAGAATAGCACTTGTTGGAGTCTTCCCTGCTTTAAAGTTTTTATAAAGTACAAAATAAACCACCATCAATCCACTGATAATGACGGCCCATAATGACCAGGTCTCAAGGATCTTCGGTAAAATAATTTTGCTCATCGGGACATTAAAAAACATAGAAAAGGCCCCATTGCCTTCTGCCGCCAGGTTCGTGACAAAAAAGAAATTATAGATCGCCACACTAAAAAGACTGATTTTCCAAATGAGGCGCTGAAATTTGCTGATAGGATAATGATGATAGTGGGAAAAAACCATAATACAACCGAAGGCCTGCTTAGAATAATGCCACCCAGTCGTCAGGTACATAATTCGCACTGCAAGCCCCAAAAGCTCAATTCCTAAGTTAGGAAGTTCCCCGATTTTATAACCAATACCGGCCGCACTAAAGATATTATTGAGTCCAACCACAAAAGAAGAAGTATAAATTTGCTCATGAAAGAAAAAGAATGTCACAAGATAAAGAACAAGAAAAAAGACAGGAACGCCAATCAGTGATGGCCAATGCTTAAAAATAAACCCCTTTCCCCTCCCGTATCCAAAACGGTATGAAATTA
This sequence comes from uncultured Bacteriovorax sp., assembly GCA_964016365.1. Lineage (GTDB taxonomy): Bacteria > Bdellovibrionota > Bacteriovoracia > Bacteriovoracales > Bacteriovoracaceae > Bacteriovorax. The sequence goes on from CAXHHE010000012.1 coordinate 11,763, forward strand.
AAAAGTGAGGATAGTTGCAGGCAATTGACAGCCAACTAAAGGCCAGCATCATTTGAAAAAATTGTGGTTGAACTTCTTGCTCTGTTTGCAAAAGGCGCATAGACGTCATCACGGCCCACACCACTAGACTCAGCCCACCTAAGAGCAAAAAATCCATCGATGGCGTTGTCAGCGAACGCAACGGTTTATCTTCTCTATTTTCCATAAATAAATTGTACTGATGATTCGAGAAGATGAGAACTAATTTCTCACAAAACACTGATAAGAGCTGTCGTTTTCAAATGTACCTAGAAGTTTTCCGTCTTCGTAGGATTCAATACTAAAAACAACTTCTCCTTCACGAGTAAAGATAAGCTTAGAGTCAAGAGCGCTGCTGTCTACTTCATCCAGGATATTAAGTTCATTGCCAAAGTGGTCTTTTACAATGATCTCTCTCTTTGTCGTATCGGCGATAATGATGGCCCCTGAATTGTAGCTACGGCACATAAATGTGCTGCTAAAAGCAGAAGCTGAAAAAAGACCGACAAAAAGAAGAGTCATGATTTTCATAAGCTTCCTATTGGACCAGGTAGACCTGAGTTTTTGCGACAACACCACTTAAGAAAGGCAGAAGCACGATCTCATTAGTTGCTGCACTTTCTTTTTCCGTGCGGCTTGTATCGATCATCGTTTTAATGCTGACGTTTTTCACTTTGCCTTCAGGTGTGACTAATTGAACTTCCTGACCCAGGTTTAGTTTTAAGTGCTTTGACTTTACAACTAAGGCCATCTGCTGATCGCGCTCTACATCGACGATCTCGCCAATGTAATTGTCGTCCTGGCGCTGGATGCGTTTGTTTTTTAGCTTCGTAAAGAGGACATCTGTTTTATTGATATTGTAGAAACCTTTAATCATCGGACGCGGATGAGCATTCTTAATGTTGATATCGGCATGAGAGACGCGCGCGTAATAAAGATCGAGCATTGCCTCTAAGTGTTTAAAACTTTCATCAAAGCGAAGGTCGAAACGAACTGCGCCGATATTTAGCGATTTTAATTCTTCTAAGTGATCTAGTAGGTAGAGGTCTTTTACGTTGAACATAAAAGTCCCATGAGCGTTTTCAATTAAAGGGAATCCCGCGTGTGGACTCTCCTCACTGGTACCAAAAGCTTCAATGTTTTTATCTTGCAGTGACTTCTGGATTTCTTCTTTTTTAAGTGGAGAAAGTAGCAGTCGCGGAGAATAGAAAAGAAGAATGCGACCAAAGGCCAGGACTTCTAATCCTGATGAAAGCTCACTTGCATAACGGCTTAAGTGTTCACGTGAAAGCTCATTTGAAAGCACCAGGCGGTCTAATTGCGCACCTAAAAAAGCACTCCAGCGAGAAAGCCCCTGAAAGTTATGATTTCCATTTTCCAGGATCAATTGCACCTTTAGCCACGGATAATTTTCTGCGATCGTATTAAGTGCTCCCGGGTCTTGAACTCGAATGGCCTTAAATTCATGCAGAGGAAGTCTGCTGATAATTTCTTTATTTTTTAAGAATAAGCTCTCTTGCTGAAGAACATCCCACTCTAAAACAAGAGGAAGTTTCAGTGATTGATTTAACGTAACCAATTCAAGAAGCTCTTCAAGCCCCATTTCACTGTAGCGGGAAAGAGTTCTAGTTCCTACAATCACTTCTAAGTCATCGCGGTTTACTTTTCCTGCGCTCACAAGAGAGGCCAGTTTTTCTAACTGAGTTTTATTTTCGGCATAGGTGATAAATTTCATACGCGCACCTCTGCTTTTTTCCTAATCAGGTTAAATCTTTCGGCCCCGGCCATATAAGGAACCTTCACCACACTTCCCGGTTTTGATTTTGGGATTTCAATTCCTGCGATGGTTTTAATCGTCGCGATCTTGTGGTTGATGATTCTGCCTTTAAACGGCATGATTTCTAATTCATCCCCGGGATAAAATGCACTTCTCACTTCCATCAGGATGTGTTCATTTTCTTTGACTTCAAGAACGACACCGCTGACAGTGTATTCGATCTCATCGCTTTCGCGCTGATTGTAGATTGAGCTTTCATCCGCGTACTCATCCAGGCTTCCTGTCGTGTAGTCGCGGTGAGAGATTTTTCTTAATTCTTCTTCCCAGCGAATCAGATCATCTGAGAGGAAATTTCCATGAGTTTTATAGTAATGAAGAGCTTCAGCATAAACCTTCGACACAGTTCCTGCGTAGTAATGGCTTTTGTTTCTTCCTTCGACTTTTAGTGAATCAATACCTGCTTCGATAAATTCTGTGAGCATGCGGATTCCTTCCAGGTCTTTTGAAGACATGAAAAAAGCTTTTTTGGCCTCTTCATTCTGGTTAAAATCAATGCTGTATTCAAAACGGCAAGAGTGCGCGCACCCTCCGCGGTTTGAGTCGCGGCCTTGGGTATAGTTTGAGATCACGCAATTTCCAGAGAAGGCCATACACATTGATCCGTGCACGAACATTTCAATCTCCAAACCTGTCTCTTCTTTAATTTTCTTTGCTTCTTTAATCGTCACTTCGCGACCAAGAACAATTCTCGTCACTCCCATTTTCTTCCACAGTTTTGCGGACTCAACGTTTAAACACGAAGCTTGAGTTGATAAATGGATGACTAAATTAGAGTGTTTTTGAATTTCAGTAATAACCCCTAAATCAGAAACAATAACGGCATCAACTTTCAATTCTGATAACAGAGCTAAAAACTCAGGAAGTTCTTCTAAATCTTTATCGTGAAGGAAGCTGTTAAGAACAACATAAACCAGTGAACCTCTTTCGTGAGCGAACTCTACGCCCTCTTTTAATTCTTCAGCAGTGAAATTGTCTGAGGCCTGGCGAAGTCCAAACTTCTGTCCGCCCAAATACACAGCGTCTGCTCCATAAAGAACAGCTACTTTCAATTTCTCTAAACTTCCTGCCGGGCTCAAAAGCTCCGGGGTCCAAATGGTGTTGGTCATACTTTTCCTTTTTAAATACGCCCTTTTAGATACCAAAAAAATCCAATACAATCAAAGTATGTTAAAAAAGTTACTCATTTTGATTCTCCTTGGGGTTGTCGGCGCAAGTGCCTACTTATATTGGGATTACTCTAAAAAACGCACGGTGATCACCCCATACCCATACTCTTTCCTAAACAGTTTTGATGAAAAATTCCAGAAGGACCACGCTAAGGAGATTCAGGAAGCGGAAAATGCCAAGATTCTCATTGTCGGCGATCGCATGGGAAAAACCCTCGATCCGTATACGGACAACATTCGTTCGCAGTTCCAGGGGTTGGTGAAAACGCCTCCGACAATCTACAACTGGAGTGCGGATAATGAAGGACTCTTCCGTACAATCCATAAAATTAAAATGCTTAAAAAACTTCCTCCCATCATCATTTATTTTGGAGGAACCAGTGAGCTCTTTGAAAAAAAGTTTGAGATTGATGATCAAAAAAAGATCCTGAAAAACTTTAAAACCTTCGATGATGAAAAACTTATTTCACTCATCATCACTTTCCCATGGGTCTCAAAAGCACTTTACCGCGATATCCATTATCAGGACCTAGGTGAATTTAAAGAGTACAAATCTAACCTTGCGGCCAATGCTAAGCTTGATGAAAAACAATTAACTTTCAAACTTTATGAATACGAAGTGAAAGAGTTTGTCGATTATATCAAAGACAAAAAAAGCAATCTGGTTTTTATCACGGCCCCACTAAATCTTGAGGCCGAGCCTAAAGAAGTCTGTGCCCACGCTGAAAGCGAAGATGTCATTGGCGTTCAACAGGAAATTGAAGCTGAACTCAAAGAAGGCGCCTACAAAGCGGCCTTCCCAAAAGCACTGGAACTCTCTGGAGTCACCTTCTCTAATGCCCGTTCATACTATCTTTTGGGGCGAGCGGCCCAAGGGGTTGGAGATATTAAAACGGCCAGAGATGCGCTGATGAAGGCCACTGTTTTTGACTGCGCAAACTGGCGTGGAAACGCCGTCTACAATGCCATCATTAAAAGCTACGCTCAAAAAAACCAGGTGAATGTTTTAGACTTCGATCAATTCATGAGTTCAAAGCTCAGTGAAGAAGGTCTCTTTCAGGATGAACTTGTCCCACAGAACGTTTTCTACCAAACAATGGTCAGCGAGCTTGGTGACATCTTAAAAAAGATTTTAAGTGTGAACGAATAAGGAGTATCGAAATGAGCCTAGAGTCTGAAGGTACTGTTAAAATCAAATTGAAAAAAGATGACATTCTCTTTTTGGCCGAAGATGAAGAAAACGATCTCTTTATTATCCAGAAAGGAAAGGTCATGGTTTTCGTTCAAAAAGGATCACAGATTATCCCGGTGGCCTACCTTGGTGACGGTGAATACATTGGTGAACTTTCTTTCTTCGATGAAGGTGCACGAAGCGCCAGTATCATTTGCATGGAAGACACAGAGTTCATCAAAATCCCTTATGAAGAAATGAATCAGCGCTGTCCTCCCTGGATGAAAATCTTAGGTCAACAACTGACTAGAAAGATAAGAGAAGGAGATGAGCTGATAAGGTCAAAAGGTATCCGTAAAAAAAATGTAGAGGGCATAAAACCCCTGACAATCGAAGAGCAAACCCATTGTTTTAAGTTAGTCGATCAAAAAAAACATTCACGATCATCATAAAAAACGAGGCCATCGGTGTCACAAAAACACCGATAGTCATCTAAATGCCCAGCGAAACTTTGGCACGATACTAGCAGTATACATAGTAGAAGATGTTGAAAGGAATTCATCATCTTACTGAACGACTTTACAAGGAGGTCCTATGAAAGCATTACTATCTAAAAAAGGTCTTTTAAACCTTTCTCTTTGTGTGTTTACAGTCGCTCTTCTCGCCAGCTGTTCTTCTTCGCCTTCAAGACAAATCGCTGAAGAACAAAAATCTGATGTTGCCAAAATTCAAGATGGAGAGAAGGCACCACACAAATTCCACAGTAAGAGATTTGAGAATTATAACGAAAACTATTAGCTAATAAAAAGGCCCCTATTTCAGGGGCCTTTTTTTTAAGTGAATGTTTCGTTACGTTGGAAAAGAATTAGATAAGGCCTAGTTCTTTTACAGCGTCTCTTTCTCCGCGAAGCTCGTTAAGAGTCACGTTGAATTTCTCAGTTCCGAAGTCGTTAAGCTTCACGCCGTCAACGACTTGAAGTTTTCCGTTAACAGTTCTGCATGGGAACGAGAAGATTAGACCCTTATCTACACCGTACTGACCTTCAGAAGCCAGGCACATTGAGTATGTCTCACCCGCTTTTGTTTCGTGAGTAAGGTGGTAAATTCCGTCAACAACAGCGTTGGCAGCTGAAGCAGCAGAAGATAGACCGCGAGCTTTAATGATCGCAGCTCCACGCTTTTGAACAGTTTCAATGAAAGCGCCTTTTAGCCATTCCTGATCAGCGATTGCTTCATGAGCGAATTTACCGTTGATTTTAGCATTGTAGAAATCAGGGTATTGAGTTGCTGAGTGGTTACCCCAGATTGTCATATTAGAAACAGCAGTTACATCAACACCTGCTTTTTGTGCCAGCTGAGTTTTTGCTCTGTTTTCATCAAGAGTTGTCATGGCATAGAATCTGTCTGACGGAACACCTTTAGCTGCGTTCATCGCGATCAATGCGTTTGTGTTACATGGGTTACCAACAACGAACACTCTAACGTCTTTTGCGGCGTTAGCTGCGATTGCTTGTCCCTGAGTTGTGAAGATACCACCGTTGATCTTTAGAAGATCAGCTCTCTCCATTCCATCTTTACGAGGAACAGATCCAACCAGGATGGCCCAGTTTACATCTTTAAATCCTACAGAGTAGTCAGATGTACATGTGATCTTTTTAAGTAGCGGGAACGCACAGTCGTCTAGTTCCATTGCTACACCTTTAAGTGCACCAAGTGCTGCTTCAAGTTCGATGAGTTGAAGTTCTACTTCAGTTTCCGGTCCAAACATTTGTCCAGATGCAATTCTGAATAACAATGCATAACCAATTTGTCCTGCAGCTCCAGTGACTGCTACTTTCACGCGGTTTTTTGCGCTCATTAGGATCTCCTCTATAGATTTTTGTGTATGAAAAAGAGTTTTAGATAGCTCTGGCATGATAACGCTAGAGAAAGCTTTGGTAAATAAAACATTTGAGCATTATGCGGATTGACTTAGATGAGTTTTTACCAATAATGTAAACATCAACTAAGGATCAAAGAATGAGCGAGCAATCAAATAATAATTCTGGTGGAAATCAGCAGAGACCTCAAAGTAACCAAGGTGGCCAAAGCGGTCAGGGACAAAATAACAGAAGGCACAACAACCGTCGTCGCCACCGCCCAGGCGGAGGACAAGGCAACAACGCAGAGCCTCGCCAGCAAGGCCAGGGACAACAGGGACAGCAAGCAAGGCCGCAAGGTCAGCACCCTAATCGCCAAAATCAGCCTCAAGGACAACAAGGACAGGGTCAAGGTCAGAAAAAGAAACCAAGACCGCACCACAACCGCCCACGCCCTCAAGGACAAGGCCAGCCCCAAGGGCCGGTTTCTCCTCTTGAGCGCATTTACGAAAAGTATTTAAACCTTCTTGATCAGCATATTATTGCCAGAAGAAAATACCACGACCTTTTCTACAGAGCAGACCCTGCTCAAAAAGCAAAGCTCGAAAGAAATTTCTACAATACACTCAACGACATCCGCGACTTCGAAAACAAGCTGGCGCCGGATATAAAAGTGCTTTTTGAAAAGAGAAATAACGGATATCAAAACGACCGCATTTATACGACGAACCATGAACTGCCGATTGAAGGTGATGTGGTTCCAGAAGATCTGCCACCAGCAGAGCCTCACCTTTTACAGTCGCAAATTAATTGTGATTATTCAGAAGATACGGAAGAAAGCGTGGGAACGGCCGAAGACTATTTAAGGTATAAAAACCTATAGGACTCGGCCGGAGTTTTTTTTAAATTAAAATTATAGAACTTCTACGTTCTCTAGGTCGCGAGAAGGAGCTTTTTTCGTCGCTGTTGCTTTATTGAAGTAGTTCGTCAGAGTTTCTTCGTGATCTTTAAGGATCGCAGTCTTAATCTCTTCAGCTGAGATGTCTAAAACTTCTGAGATCTTCTTCATCATCTTTAGCGGCACGTTACATAATCCACGTTCTACGTTTGAAATAAACTGGCCGTTTTTATAACCAAGAAGTAATGAAAGGTCAGATTGTGAATAGCTCTTTGGATGGTTAATACGCTTCGTTCTAATCAATGCAGCGATATTTTTGAATGATCTCATAAATAATTTTCCTCCATCGGGTCGTCACTCACATGTTGTTATGTGGTACTTAATATTTTGTTTATATTCCAGAGCGAATTAATAAATTTTGAACTGTTAACTTCAAAACCTTTAGACTACCTTAACAAACTTTAAGAAAAACTTAAACAAAATTTTTGTAAAATATGCATTTTTTATTCACAGGGGCTTCTTATGCACATTGTCACATGGAATATCAATGGACTCCGCGCCGTAACTCAAAAGGGTTTTGCCAAATGGTTTGAAAAAAGTTCACCCGACATCATCGCCCTACAGGAAATAAAATCCACTCATGAGGACGTTAGGGAGATTTTGGAGGGTTGGAGTGACCTCTATGAGGTTTATTTAAACCCGGCTACCCGAAAGGGCTACTCCGGCACGGCCTTAATGGTGAAAAAAGGTTCGGTACCCCCACTAAAGGTGAATATTGGTATTGGAATCGAAAAATTTGATATTGAGGGGCGATTTATCTGGGCCGAGTACGCTGATTTTTACGTATTAAACGGCTACTTCCCCAACGGCAAAGAAGATCATTCACGCGTTGACTATAAACTAGAATTCTCGCGTGAAGTTTTAAAACTCGCCAAAAAACTTTCTAAGAAAAAAGGTGTCCTGATCACTGGAGACCTCAATACTGCCCATAAAGAAATCGATCTGGCCCGTCCAAAGAACAATGTTAACAGCACTGGATTTCTTCCACACGAGCGCGCTTTTTTAGATGAGATGATTGCCGCAGGTTTTGCCGATGCTTTCAGGCTTCATTACCCGGATAAAAAAGATGAATACACCTGGTGGACTTACCGTGGTGGATGCCGCGGGAAAAATATCGGATGGAGATTGGATTATTTCTTTATTGACGAAAATATTCAGGGGCGCATGAAGAAAATTAAACATCTTCAAGACGTCATGGGAAGTGATCATTGTCCGGTAGAAATTATTTTCTAAAATCGGCTGCGCAACTGATAGGTAAGAGTCGCTTTTTTGTTCTCATCGAATTTTACATCGAGAACCATGGTCGTGCTCTTACCTACTAACTTCCTATGCTGAAGAGAAATAAACTTGCTGTGCTCTTCATCGCGGCCGACAAAAACAGAGGCCATTTCAGTTTTTCCCATATCGAAGTCTCGACCTAAGACAAGAGACGTTTTCGAAGTGTTTTTATCACGTCTCAATTCGGCCCGGATATGCTGGATATATCCGTCGACCAGGGCAAGACTCGCCACTTGAGCGTGAGTCTGGTCTTCAACTCTTCCGGCAAGGCGATAAGCATCCTTATCATCGACGCTACTTAATCTCACTTCATAGGGAACGGCAAACGAATGCTCCGTCTCTCCGGTGATTTTCGTGCGCACGTTAATTTCAACGTATTTAAATCCTTTTTCATTTTGAATATCAAGCTTCGCCTCATTTCCCTTGGTCACTGATAAAGCAGTTCCAGCATTAAGACGAATACCTCCAAAAATCTCTTCGCTCAATTCTCCATCGGCAAGATGGATATTTTTAGGAATGTACTTATTTCTTTTTTCTAAACGAGGCTTAAAGTTTAGACTAAATTTATCCTTACTTGCTGGAGCAAGATTAGTTACAGGTTTTTCATCTAAAAGATCAAAACCCGGACCTTCGCTGATTTTCTTTTTCTTTACAGTATCATCAGAAGTTTCTTCACCTAATGAAGGAAGATTGTACGGATTTTTCTCTTTTTCACTTGGACGGTAGTAATAGTAGCGAAATTTTCCACCATCTTTGCCCATCACCGCTTGCACGATAATGTTTTTCTGCGTGCCTTCTCCACGATAATAGTAGATGACTTCATCTTTATCCGGGTCCAGGACCTGTACAGTTGTGACTCCCTCAAACCTATAAGCATCTTCGGCCACTAACTCCATCTGCCCATCGAATTTCGTTGGCCTTAAGTCCTTAGTGACATCCATATAACGATTGCATTTATAAGAGCCATCTTCTTCTCTGGTTTTCACTGTGAAATAGAGGAATTTTAAATGATTGATGTTCACCGGGATTTCATCATTGTCTTTGAGTTCCGGATTCTCTCTCATTTTCGAAAGAATATCATTTATTGAGCGGGTCAATTTCAAATGGCTTGGGCAATGACCACAGGCCGGCTTGTTATTAAACTCCTCTTCTTGAAGCTTGGTGAGTTCGCGCGTCTTTTTTTCTTCATCCAGACCCACTTTAACAATGGCCTCGGCTTCACTGTACACGGCCGTGTTATAATTTTTTGCTGACATCCAATGATTGGCGTTATTGACCTTCGTGAATGTGTCATTGTCAAAAGCATAAGAAGACTTCAGTAAGAAGACATAAGAGAAAAAAATTATAAAATGCGCCCATTTCATAGTAATCTTCTCGGTAGCATGAAACTTAAAGTAAATTACAAATAACCAAACGTTTAAATCGGATTTTAAAATGGCAAAATTTTCTCTTACTCCCTTTAAAAAAGAAGGTGCTCCCACCATCACTATCGCCAGTGAGTTCAATAACACGGAAGAATGCATCTATATAAGCTATAAGCTGCAAGGAAACCTCCCTGCTCTTGATTTAGGAACCGGCACGCCTAAACATGCACGCGTGATAAAACTCTGGGAAAAGAGCTGCTTTGAGCTTTTTATTAAAAACGAGAAAAACAGTTACATGGAATTTAATTTCTCACCCGACTTTGAGTGGAATGCTTTTTACTTTGAGAAAAAAGGCGATGCTTTAAGTGAGTATGCCCCAATGGACAAAGTGGAATTTGACATCCTCTTAAGTATGGACGTGTTTCACCTGATCGTGAAAATTGATAAGAGTAAATTTCCAGAAGGGTTCTTCAAGGGAGAAATGTCGGCCGGGATTACCAGTGTGATTAAAACAAAAGCTGGTGATTTGAGTTATTGGGCCCTATCTCACCATGATACAAGGCCCAACTTCCATGACTTTAGATCATTTCTTGGATTCGTTTAAATATAAGTTTTAATCGAGATCGTATACTCTTTCTCAGAAACTTTGCTCACAAGACCAGTCACCAGGAATTCCTGGAAACATGAAGCTGTAAGCTTCTTGCCCATATCATCCATAACGACCGAGTAAATCTTGTCATCAGTTTTGAAATCCAGACTAATGACTTTACCTTCTTTCGAACGCTCTTTAGGTCTGATCGTTCCTGAAAGTTGAACTAGTTTGTCCTTGTATACGTAATAGCTTTCACGGTTAAAGCCACCAGATTCTGATTTGCCTTTTTTACCGCTGCCCTTACCTTCTTCCCCGTCTTCGTCGTCGTCGAATGAGAAATCATCATCCCCACCCTCGTCTCCGTCGAGTTCTAGTTCTTCATCTAAGTCATCCAAATCGTCTTTAAATCCGCCCATGCGCACCTTTAGAAATTAATGTTTATCGAAAATATTACACTATCTTAGTCTAAATTTTTAAGAATGTTTCAAGGAAAATCAACATATTTGTAGGGTTAAGCCCCGAATTTCTTGCACTATTTTCTACTACCACCCGCTCAAAGAGAGTGCTATACTAAGGCCAAGGCACTAATGGAGGCTCTTACCCAATGAAAACTAAACGTCTTTTATTACTAGGACTAGTTCTCTTTAACGTATCTCTGTCTTACGCACACGCTCAAGACGACGAGATGATCTTCCCAGAATCGGAAGACACTGTTGCTCCAGCTCCTGGGTCAGCTGCAACTCCTCCAGTCATTATCGATGAAAGTGATTCATCGGATGTGTCTGACGTAGAAGAATACGACGGCTAAACATCTGTCTCTTATACACATCTCCGAGCCCACGAGACGCTCAGTTATCT
>CAXHHE010000013.1:0-22685 GCA_964016365.1 uncultured Bacteriovorax sp.
TACACAGAAGCCTTCGTCGGCAGCGTCAGATGTGTATAAGAGACAGGCACAAGCTGACCTGATTGATTCTCAAGCAAAGGTCTCAAAACACCTTGCTGATTTCAACATTCAAACAACGCTGACAAACGCCGAGTCTGTTTACTGGTCTCTTTCTCAAACAAGAAAAGTTATCCAGGTTCAAAAAGACATTCTTGCCCGCGCTCAACAAATCAGATCGTGGAACCAGAGACGACTGAGCAATGGCCTTGCTGAAAGATCTGACTTTCTTCAGGCCGACTCAAACTACAAGCTTCGTGAATACGAACTAAACAGCGCTCTTCAACAGCAAAACCTACTTGAGAGATCATTCAACTCGCTAAGAGGAATTGATAGCAGTGACGTAACTGAAGAACTAGAGCCAGTGGATAGCAAAAACTTAAAAACGATGAATCCACCACCAAAAGTGGAATTCCGCGCAGACACTCTTGCGGCCCTTGAGCAACAAAACCTTGCGAAAGCTAACGCTGCCTTAGCGATTGAAAGAAACAGACCTACTTTTGAAGTTTACGGATCATACGCTTTTAACGGCAGAGACCCTGAGCGTGGAGATGCTGTAACAAACTCTTTCAAAACTGATCATACAACAAGTGTGATTGGTTTAAGATTCAACACTCCTCTGGACTTTGGAACAACAAGCTCAGCAATCGATGGATACAAAAAAGAGCAAATCGCTGCCGAATACAATTACCAAAGAAAAGTGTTTGACCAGGACAGAGAGTGGAATGACCTCTTAACTAAATTTGCAGACGCAAAGGTTAAACTGGAGCTTGCAGAAAAAATTTCTGACGCTCAAAGAACAAAAGCTTCGAATGAAAGAAACCGTCTGAATAACGGAAGAACGACAACATTCCAGGTATTGAGCTTTGAAGTCGACAACGCTTCGGCCGAAATTCTTAGAATTCAAACTGAAACTGACTTGCTTAACATTTATGCCCAATTAAAAATTTTTAGTGCCGGAGGTGCCAAGTGAATTTGGCTTCGTTATCAATCAAAAGACCCGTCTTCATTACGTGTATCGTAACGGTGATTCTGGTCGTAGGGTGGCTGTCTTTGAACAAGCTCCCTGTTGACCTCTTTCCCAACGTAACGTTCCCGATCGTTACTGTTACAACAACTTACCCTGGTGCGGGACCAGAAGAAGTTGAGACACTTGTTTCAAAAATTTATGAAGAAGAACTTTCAAACGTTCCAGGACTAAAAAAGCTTTCTTCACAAAACCTTGAAGCTGTTTCGATCATCATCGCCGAGTTCAACCTCGACGTAGATATCAAGTACGCTGAACAACAAGTTCGCGATAAAGTTTCTGCTGCTAGAAAGAAACTTCCAAACGATATTGATGAGCCGGTCATTAGAAAAATCGACCCGGCCGATCAGCCAATCGTAACCATCTCGGTAGCTTCAAACCTTCCAGACGGGCAACTGTTCCAATACGTTGATAAAAAAATCAAGCCGATGTTCGAACAAGTTAACCAGGTTGGTCTAGTTGAGATCTTCGGTGGTAGAAAAAGAGAAATTAAAGTTGAGCTAGACCGCAACAAACTAAAAGCGCGCGAGATCTCAGCTTCTCAAGTTTCTGAGCGCCTGAAAATTTCAGGACAAAACATCCCGGCAGGTAAAATCTCTGGTTCAAGCAAAGACTCAGTATTTAGAACGCTGGGGGAATACAAAACTATCAACGAAATCGAATCAACGATTGTTAACTTCTTAGGTAACGACGTTCCGATCACAGTTAAAGATATTGGTTCGGTAAAAGACTCGCTTGAAGAAAGAAAGACCTACGCCTATTACAACGGGACAAACTCAGTTATCCTGAACGTGTATAAGCAGTCTGGATCAAACACGATTGGTGTTGCCAAAGCAATTAAGAAACAACTGGAAAAAATCAACAAGAATCTAAAGGAACAGAATCAGCCTCTGAGCTTACAAATTGTTCGCGATGGTTCTAAGCAAATTGATGCCAACGTTTATGACGTTTATGAAACGATCATTATCGGGATCATCCTGACGATCATCGTAGTATTCTTCTTCCTTGGATCTCTAAGATCAACGATCATTACCGGTCTTGCTCTTCCGAACTCGCTTCTAGGGGCCTTTATTCTCCTGGCAGCTGCAGGGTTTACGGTTAACATCATGACTCTTCTTGCTCTATCTCTGGCCGTAGGTCTCTTGATCGATGATGCCATTGTAGTTCGAGAGAACATTTTCCGACATATAGAGATGGGTGCCGATCCGGTCAAGGCCTCTATTGAAGGAACGACCGAGGTAACTCTCGCCGTTATCGCGACAACATTAACAGTTATCGCCGTATTTGCTCCGATCTCATTTCTGGACGGGGTTGTAGGTCAGTTCTTTAAAGAATTCGGTCTGACAGTATGTTTTGCCATGATTATTTCCCTTTTCGATGCCCTGACAATGGCACCGATGCTCTCAGCTTACTTCGCTGGGAAAATCCAACACCATGAACCAGGCGTAAAAAGAGAAAGAAAAGGAATCTGGGACAACACTGTTGGTGTTCTATTAGACAAGTTCAACGATTTCCAGACATGGTTAGAAGATATCTACGTCGGTGTTTTAAAGTTTACTTTAAAAAGGCCATTCGTCGTTCTTATCCTATCTTTCTTTATCTTTATTGCCAGTTTCGCGGCCCTTAAATACGTTCCAAAAACATTCCTTCCTCCTCAGGATGCAGGTGAGTTCATGGTTTCAGTTGACCTTAAACCAGGGACAAGTTTGGACGGGATGAACACAGTTGCAAAACAAGTTGATGAGGCCGTTCGCAAGAATAAAGAAGTGGCTTCAACTCTTCTAACTGTTGGTGATAAAAATGGTCAGCCGGAAAAAGCTGATATCTTCGTTACACTTATTCCTTCGAAGCAAAGACCAGGTGTAAGAACATCTGATGTTAAGGCCAATGTACGTGAGCAACTAAAAGCATTTGCTTACGCAAACCCAGTTGTAAAAGACTTTGATGCCGTTGGTGGTGGACAACGTCCATTCAACGTCAACATCGTTGGTGATGACATGAAAGAGATTGAAAAATATTCTGAAATGTTAATGGAAAAAATCAAACACCACCCTGCTCTTCTTGACGTTGTAAGTTCAAGCCGTCCGGGGAAACCAGAATTCCAGGTTATCCCGGATAGAAACAAAGCTGAGAGACTTGGGGTTTCAACAACTCTAATGGGTGCTGAACTAAGAACTCAAGTAGAAGGTGCAACTCCGGCAGTCTTTAGAGAGCTTGGAGAAGAGTATGACATCCGCGTGCGTATGAAAGAAGACCAGCGCGATCTTAAAGCTGCTTTCAACAGTATCTATGTTCCAAACATTAACAACTCTCTTGTTCGCTTAAATGCTGTATCTAAGCCACTTGATACAACAGGACCGGCAAACATTAACCGTCAGGACCGCGGTCGTTATATTCAGCTTTCAGCTGACGTAGCTCCAAATGGTCCAGGTATGGGTGGAGCGATCACCGACATCAACAGAATCATGCAGACGGAAATCAAAATGCCGTCGAACATGAGATACCAGTTCGTAGGACAAGCTGAGAACTTCCAGGAACTAATGGTTAACATGGTTGTGGCCGCAGGTCTGGGGATCATGTTCATTTACTTCGTACTCGCTTCTCTCTACGAATCGTTTGTGACTCCATTTACGATCATGCTCGTTCTTCCGCTGGCGATGTGTGGAGCTTTCTACGCTCTTGCACTTACCGGAGCATCGCTGGATTTATTTTCGATGATCGGATGTATCATGCTTCTGGGTGTTGCTACTAAAAACTCAATTCTTCTGGTGGACTACGCTCACCAACAAGTTGAAGGTGGAAAAACTTTAGCTGAGGCGATCATCGCTTCTGGTAAAGCAAGACTACGCCCTATCCTTATGACGTCTTTTGCCCTTATTGGTGGTATGTTACCTCTTGCAATCGGGTTAAACGAAGCCTCTAAACAAAGAACGTCAATGGGGATCGCGGTTATCGGAGGGTTGATCTCTTCGACACTTCTTACCCTTGTTGTTATTCCGGCCGCTTACTCTTATATCGAAAGATTCAGAGTATGGTCTGGGAACATCCTGAAGAAGGTTTTCATTGCAGAATAAACCTGCACAATAGATGGAAAAGGGCCCTCGAAAGAGGGCCTTTTTTTTGTTTAGCCTGAAGAAAATACAGCCTTCCCCCACCAAATTTTCCACCATGCTATAGTCCTCCCATCCACGGGAGAATTTATGAAAAAACTAATCGGTTTCGGTTTACTTGCGCTTTCAATTTCTGGCTCATTAATGGCCGGTGAATTCCAGACGATCTCTGGCCAGGAAGCTTATGACCTTTATCAAAAACTTCCTGGGGTGAAATGCCAGGAGTACAGACTGGCCAACTATATTGTTTACAGTAAATACCAAACAAAGAGCTGCAGCGAAAATCAAACAGACGCCTCAAAGTGGAACTGTACAGTTCAACTTGAACTAAAAAATGGCAAAGTTAACAGTTTGATTTCTGCTGATTGCTCAAGAGAAATTTAACTCAGGAGTTATCTATGAAATCAACAATCGCTTTATCTGCACTTCTTTTCTCTCTGAACTCGTTTGCTTCAGGTGGATTTTTCTGTGATGCTAAAATCACAACAATTATGGATCAAACAGACATCCAAATCAGTGGCTCAACTGGACATGTCGTTGGAAACCCTCTTATTAGTGACATCACCATTGCAGTAGATGGAACGGAAGCTAAAATTTCAAAAGAACAAGTTGTAGGATACTGGGGAGAAGGACCTTTACTTCAGCTTCACGTTGTAGACCCACAAGCTCAATACTCTGTGATCATTTTAAACTACGACCAAAACTCTGGAACGGGTGAATTGGTTCTTGATTACGGTGAAGTGGTTGCTAGAACTTATGATGTAAGCTGTTCATTTGAATAGAAATAAAAAGACCCTCGGCAGATTTTTTCTGGCGAGGGCCCTTTTGTTAGTGTTTTAAATTTTCCAATGCGCCTAAAAGCGTTTCATCTTTCTTGGCAAAACAGAATCGAATCATACGCGATCCTTCATCTGACTTGATATAAAAGGCCGAAGTTGGAATCGTCGCTACTTTCTTTTCAACAATAAGTTTTTTGCAGTAATCGATATCGTTTTCACCTTCAGGTAAAAGTGCCATTGCGAAGTATGTTCCCTTCGGGCTTAGAACATTGAACCCAAGCTCTTTGAGGCCTGTAACCAAAAGCTCTTTTTTCTTCTTGTAATCAGCTCTAAACTCAATCAGGTATTCATCCATTTTCATCAAAGCTTCTGCCATGGCCACTTGTAATGGATGGGCCACACAGAATGTTGAGAACTGATGAACATTGTGAATCGCTTTAATTAAAGCTGCTGGTCCAATCGCCCAACCAATTTTCCATCCAGTTAGACCAAAAGTCTTACCAGTTGAAGAGATGGTGATCGTTCTCTCTTTTAAATCTTCATAAGTCGCAGTGGGTTTATGGGCCACATCGAAAGTTAGGAATTCATAAACTTCATCTGAAAGCAGATAGAAATCGTGTTTTTTTGCCAGGTCGCCAATGGTTTTAATTTCTTCTGCCGTAAACACCTTCCCTGTTGGGTTATGAGGATTGTTTACGATTAAAAGTTTAGTCTTATCTGAGATCGCGGCCTTTAGCTCTTCAATATCAAAGTGAAAATCCGGTGCTTTTAAAGTCACAGGAATCGCTTTCGCACCAGCAAGTTTAATTGATGCTAAATAAGAATCATAAAAAGGCTCCAGCACCACAACTTCGTCACCAGGATTTAAAAGAGCTAAGCAAGCGCAGAAAATCGCCTCAGTTGCTCCGTTAGTAACAACGACCTCACTAAGGGGGTTCACTTGGTAGTTATAAAAACGTGCGTAATTGTGAGCAATCGCTTCTCTGAGAGATAAAACCCCCATTGAAGGAGCGTATTGGTTTTTAGCTTCCTTAAGCGCTTTAACGGCCAAATCACTTACCCAAGCAGGTCCATCGAAGTCAGGAAAGCCCTGAGAGAGGTTAATTGCCTTATTTTCCATGGCCATTTTTGTCATGGTGGAAAAGATGGATTCAGTAAACTGCTCTACAGTGTTGTTTAGTGGCTTCATAAGCGCGTCCTCAAGATAAAAATTAACTAATCTTAACAATCTTTACTACATTGTATTGGCCAAAAAAAGCCCAATTTTGTATATACCGACAAATTAATGTTCTCCTCTCAAAAAAGGGTTCACACGTGTCATTTATCATCAGTGCTCAAGATTACGAAGAATCAAAAAAACTAGCGGCCCTTGTTCGTGTTATGAACAGTTTGGGACACAATCCGGCCACATCGGGAAACTACTCTCTCAGATCAAAAACAAACCCGGATATTGCCTTGGTTTCAGAATCTGGTATCGATAAAAGTAAATTTACTGAGGACAACTTTCTTCCGCTCTATTATCAGACGCGCGAAATGCACGAAGACTACAAAGCCTCAGGAAGAAAATCTTCTGATGAAACTGATATTCACCTGACAATTTATCAAATCACAAAAGCGAACTGTGTTCTTCACAGCCATATTTTAGATTCACTTCTCTTTGCCGATCTTTTCCCAGGGAAACAATTTGCGACAATTAAGAACCTTGAACTTCTAAAAGGTTTCAAGGGAATTAAAACTCACGAACTGGAAATCAATATTCCGGTTTTCGATAACACGCAAGACATCAGATCGCTGGCAGAAGAAGTAAAGCCTGCTATTCTTTCTCAACCAAACAGCTACGGACTGCTTCTTCGCGGTCATGGGATTTATGTTTGGGGTGAAAGTGTTGAAGAAGCAAAAAGACACCTGGAAGTTTTTGAATATATTTTTAAGTACTATCTGAACTCTAACAAAAGGATTGGATAATCATGGCAAAGTTATTCCTGGCAAAAACCAACGAAACAATTACTGATTTTCCAAAAATCAAAGAATACTTAAACGCTCATCAGATCATGATCGAAAAATGGGAAGCTAATACCAAGCTTGCCGACGATGCTGATCAGGAAACTATCCTGGCCGCTTACGCTCATGAACTAAAGCCATTCATGGAAAAATACGGTTACCCGACAGCTGACGTTATCAATGTCACTCCGGCAACACCAAACCTTCAAGCGATCAGAGAAAAATTCATGAAGGAGCACCGTCACTCAGATGATGAGATCAGATTCTTCGTCGATGGAGAAGGTATCTTCTGGTTTCACTTAGACAACGATGAAGTCATCGCCGTGACTTGTAACGCTGGCGACTTTATGTCAGTGCCTAAGAACTTCCGTCACTGGTTTGATTTGCACCCAAAATACTTTGTAAAAGCGATCCGTATCTTCTCGAACATTGAGGGATGGGTTCCGCACTATACCAACTCAGGCGTCGATGCGAGCTACAATCCATGAGATTCATTCTAACTGACGTCGAAGGCACGACAACGGCCATTAGTTTTGTTCATGATGTACTCTTTCCTTTCTCTAAAGAAAGACTGAAAGAATACATTCAAAAGCACGCTTCAAAAAAAGAAGTGCAGGAAGCTTTAGACTTAACGAAAAAGACAGCATTAGAAGAAAACCAACAGACAATTAACGACGACCAAGCAGGAGATCTTCTTCTGAAATGGATCAAAGAAGATCGCAAGCACCCTGCTCTTAAATCTCTTCAAGGAGAAATCTGGGAAGAGGGATACGCGAGTGGGGCCATTAAAGGTCACGTCTATTCAGATGTCCTACCGGCCCTTAAAAAATGGAAAGAAAGTGGTCTTGGGCTTGGTGTATACTCATCTGGTTCAGTGAAGGCCCAGCACCTTATTTTTGGTTTCTCAACAGAAGGAAATCTTCGTCCTTTCTTCAGTCACCACTTCGATACGGCCGTTGGCCACAAACGCGAAGTGAACTCGTATAAAAACATTATTGCTGAACTAAAAATCCCAGCAGAAGAGATTCTCTTTCTTTCTGATATCAAAGAAGAATTGGATGCTGCGAGAGAAGCAGGCATGAAGACTACACAACTAGTAAGACAAGATGATGTGGTTTTAGGGGATCACCCTAGAGTGCACGACTTCAGCGAAATTAATCTCTAAAAGCGCCACCAGAAATCAAGGTTGACTAAGTATCCTTCTTTTCCAATTTTAAAGCTGGAGAAGTCATTAGCAGATACACCAATCATAGTGTGGAATTCTCTTTCGATAATGTAATAACCAATGACTCCACCGACATTCTTTTTGTTAACGTCGATCTTTGGGCCAAAAAGGATGCGGTTCCAGTTATCGAATAAGTAACCGTAAGAAAGTGTGAACTCTAAGTTTAAGCTCTTAGGATACTCTTCCGAGTTATACAGGTACTCATCCTGAGGTTTCTGAGTAAAAGCACGCAGTTTAAAATAAGAATTGAAGTTAGAGTTCGACACAGTATCAAGATAGAACGTCAGCTGGTATGAGCCTCTCGTCTTTTCGTGATAATACTGAAAGCCGTTTTCTACCGCCAATTCATAATCATCGTTTCTAAAAAGGGTATTTTTAAACGACACGTTTAAAATCTTAAACATCGTCGACACTAAGTTAGTGTTGACCTGCCATCCAGATGTGATTCCGTACCCTAAAATAGAAGGCCCTAATAAGAATTCTTTTTTGATAAGGTTTGAAGCTGTAAACCCTTGGGCAATCCCGGCATAAGCAAGCGGGCGGTATTTAGCAGCGGTCTTTCTATTTTCGCGAAAAACAAGATCGAAGCGCGCTGGCATATCTTCATTTTTAGTTTTGGTTAGATCGATTTTTCTCAAGTAGTTTTCAGGGCGAATGATCCCACTTTTATTGTGAGTGAGTGATAATCGTGGCAGTAAATTGATCTGGCCCGATATTCATGACTTCTGCGCGGGCATAACCTAAAATATTTTTGCTTTCATGAGAATACACCAGAAGCAAGTCCCCTGGTTCAACCAGAACATCACTGGCCAGTCTGTGAACCTTCACGACGTCATCACTTAAAATCTCAGTGATAACAAATTCTTTCTCATAGGAAAAAGCACAAAAACTAACTAGAAAAAAAGACAATGCCAAAATCAATTTCATTAACTAAAATACCCTTATCAAAACCTTAAAGGAGTCCGCCGTGAAGACTGGAGATATTCATACCGAAAAACTTACCATAACCTCAGCTCATATTCAAAAATTTGCTGATTTTTCTGGCGACTTTAATCCTGTTCATTTTGATGACGAAGCAGCAAAGGCCCAAGGCTTTAAAGGAAGAATTGCTCACGGTATGGTAGCCGCTTCACACTTCTCTAAAATTTTTGCCAATGAATTCCCCGGTGCTGGAACTATCTACTTAAACCAAACATTCAAATTCCATGCTCCAGTTTATGTCGATGACATCTTAACTTACAGACTTGAAGTTATTGCTCAAAAAGAAGGAAAATCAATCTTCACTGTAAAAACTGAAGTCTTTGGTGCTGATGAAACTCTTCGCATTTCAGGTGAAGCAGTCATTAGGGCCGCACGCTAGTTACTCAACATACGAAGCGTATAGCAGGACTTTTTCCAGAATAATTTTGAGAGAGTCTTTGATGGTGTGTTCTTCTTCGAGGAAGCGTGGGTCGAGTGTTGTCAGGCGGTGTTTGGCGCTATCAATGTATGGGAGATCTGCTTGTGTATGTGGATAATTGCTATCCACAAGCGACTGGAAGGCGGTAGCCTTCTCTTCCTTCAGTGTTTTACAAACAGAGTATTCGATATTGTTTTTTTTCCCATGTCTTGCTGAAACCCCAAAGGTGCGGCAAACGAGCGGACGGAAAGCATACTCCGTACATTTGCCCTGGAATTTTTCCGCGTTATCTACATGAAGAAAAGGGCATCGCTCTTCTTTACTCTCCAGGCATTTATCATAAACGGCCTGCGCCTCTCCTCTTCTTAAGAGTTCAAGCGCCAGTGGAAGAAGCTCTATAGGTGAGCAATAAATGTCGGGCTTAAAACAGCATTTGCCACAACCACTAACACAATCGAGCCGGTTGTTATGCTGGAAGGCGTGGAATTTCTCGGAAATGTCACCGTACTCACGTAGAATAGACTGCGAGAGTTCTTCAAAGTTTTTGAGGTTTAAAGAGTTCGTAGACATAAATGCTAAACATCCCAATGACCTGTGAAAGCATCAAAGAAATAAGAACCATTATTATTAGCGAAGGACTCGAACGTACCTTAGAAAGTCTTTCTCTCTCCAGGATATCTACCTTGTTCTTCACATATGTCTTTTGTAAACCAATTCTTGCCAGACTGTCATTAAGAGACGCGAACATTTTGTATTCAAACTCGTGGTTAGCGTTCATTTTCTGGATTTCGTACTGCATTGGAACCAGACCCGTTTTCTGATTTTCATAGGTTTTCAGGTATGTCTGGTAAGTTTGCAACTGAATTTGCAAGTCTTTATTTTCATCTTCCAGCATTTTGATTTGTGATGATTCATTAAATTTGCTGATCACACCCAAATCGCGCGAACCATTCTTTTTAATTTTTTCTGTGAGCGCTTCAATCTTACTGTTATTATTTGAGATCGTGATTTTAGTATCATTGATATTCTTTTTTAGCTCACTAATATACTTCGAGCTATCACCCTTTTCTAAGTCAACCGACAGGATTTGATTCTTCTGCAGCTTTCGCACTGTAGAGTTTTCAATCGTATCCAGCTTTAGACGGGCATTTTTAATTTCTTCGTTAAAATAATTTTCGGCGCGGTTTAGATCATCAAGTTCACGGTCAATAAGATTTTTCTGCGCTTCTTCAAGTGCTGCATTGAGAATGATGACCGAGAGTTCGCGATTATAAGTTTTCGCATTAATCGTTAATACTCCTCCTTTCCCGCTGTTGAAAGAAAGAATTCCTGAAAGCGTATTTCCTACATCGTGAGGGAATTCCGGATCAGTTTCTTTTCCTTCAAACTTTTTAAAAAAGTTTTTTAGGGGAAGAGAGTTTTGTTCATTTTTGATTTGGATCAATCTATTGGCGAGTGCCACATAAAACTCGTGAGTATCAAGAACTGTTTCGGCCCGATCAACAACATCATCACCTTTGGCATCAGGAGACACTTCAGTTCCTCCGGCCACAGAGCTAAGCACTAACTGTAGTTGACTGTTTCGAACGTCTTTAATGATGAGTTTTCCCGTCCCTGGATACATTGGGAAATACTTATGCTTCACCAATGCAGCGAGAGTGAAGAGCAGAGCAAGCATCAGGAGATACTTCCATCTTCTGGTAAAAATCTGCAAGACTTGATGTAGAGTAATCTCTTCGTTTGAGTTCATAATTATCCTGAATTAAATATCTTATCGTCGAATATTCTAATCTCTAAAGGCTATATAATTTTTTATTTAAAAATAATTCTGCTATTATAAAGAAAATATTCTTATTTTAGTTCTTAAGAGGGAGATTATAATGAGACGCCTGATTATCTGTCTTTTTACGTACAGTATTTTAGTCAACCAAACATTTGCCGCAACATCTGAGGCGAGCAAAACTTCAAAATACAACCTGAGTTCTCCCTCTGAATTTGTTTTTGAATCTTACCCGAATCAAGACTTAATCCCTATTCGTCTTCTTGGAGCCGTTAAAAATGCAGGTCTTTATCATGTGCCTGCCAACATGAAACTTACCACTCTTCTTTCTCTTGCCGGCGGAACAAGCAACGAAGCTGACTTGGAAAATATCGTTATCGGTAATGATCAGCAAAATGTCATTGCACCTAACGGTGAAGAAAAGAAAAGTTTAAATGTTAATCTGGAAGAAGTGCTTAAGTCTGGCGCTAGAAATGACTACACACTAAACTCAAATGACATTGTCCTGATCAAAAACAAAAGCCCACTTATCAGCAACGACTCGTTCAGGATTATTTCGATCGTCTCAGTTGTGCTAACTGCGCTTCTAACTGCTGTTGTTATTAAAGATAAATTAAATGATTGAGCCTAAGTTTTCCGTCGCAAAGATCATCGACCTTTGTTGTATCACCCTCATTGTCCTGATCTTTGTTTCAAAACTTTCTTTTAAATGGATGCAGATCGTTCCCTACTCGATCCCTCCTTTTATTTTTCAATACGGTCTTCACCCTTTCATTAACTTCGGACTTCAGGTCGTCATTGCCCTGATCCTGATTTATTACTGGCTAAAAAACCGCAGTAACTTTCCCCTCTCTAAATTCTACAAAGTTTTTATCTGGACCTTGATTGCCATTTTAACTATTCAGACACTTTTCCAAATCACTCTGGTGAACGTCACTCAGTCAGTACTTGTTCAGCTCGGTGGTCTCGGCATGGCCATCATGCTTATCTTGGTTTACGGAGTGATCGTCCCTGCCGTTTTTCCTCTTCGAAAATTTTGTGATTGGATGAATAAGACCAGCACCTTTTTGGTTATTACCAGCGTGCTTTTTTTACCCATCCTCTTTCCTTATATGTTTCGCGGTGGACGCTTCGTTGGATTTTTTAAGCACATCCCACACATGGTAACGGCAAGCACAGCTTCTTTTATTTTCTTTTTCCCCAAGATCTTCCAAGACAAACCTTGGACACTTAAAAACAACACACTTTTAAAAATCTTAGGTCTCTTCATTATCACTCTCGCCGTTCTTGCGACTTCAACCAAAGCGGCCTTCGGAACAATTGTGATCACAGGCTTTGTAGGGATTCTTATCTACGGGTCGAAAAAAAGATCAGTGCGATTGTTTAAGTTCACTTTCCTTTCATGCCTTTTAATTTCCATTCTCCTGGTCGGTGCTCCGACTTCGCAATTTATGTACGAAGTGACGACTGGAAAAACTGGTTTTGGACTAAGACCTGCTCAAGATGGGGTCTCAACCAGAATGGACGAAGTGTTTCGTGGTTGGACAATGTTTGAACAAAGTCCCTATTTCGGCCACGGCCTCCTTTATAAGTTTTTCAGCGGTGCTAAAGAAGGGATCGAAGTTGAAAGTTACAACTCTTTTAAAGACCCACATAACCTCTTTGTCTCGGCCGGAGTTATCGGTGGCTACCCACTCCTGATTCTCTCGATAATTGCTTATCTTTTAATGATTGTAGGGGTTCTAAAAGGCCTCAAAGAAGATGATATCGACCGCCAAACCATGGCCCTTTTTCTACTGTCCCATCTTCCCGTTTTTATCATTTACCACGCCAACTTCTCGCTGGGCGGCATGGGCGATAGACTTTACTGGATGGTTTTCGGCTACTTAGGCCAGGAATGGGGGTCAATTATTAAGAAACCAATAAAAATTTCAGATGGTGTTGGCAATCCTCAATAAAAAATATAAAAACTCGCGATTCATTATTAATTAGTCTCGGGAGTTTTTATGATCTGGAACAAAATTAGTAAGCTCGACATTATCATTCTATGTCTTATCGTTATGGTTATTGCTGTTGGTGTAAGCCCACAACTATAATCCTAAAAATGTCTTCTCTCTCGCCGCTCTCGAT
The DNA here is from genome assembly GCA_964016365.1 of uncultured Bacteriovorax sp. GTDB lineage: Bacteria > Bdellovibrionota > Bacteriovoracia > Bacteriovoracales > Bacteriovoracaceae > Bacteriovorax. Next base: position 13,488 of record CAXHHE010000013.1, read on the forward strand.
TTAGATGATCTTTTTTAGCCTTAAGTATTCTTCGAACACTTTTAGAAATGCCTCGATATCGGCAGGATAAATCGCGCCAATATTCGAGAGTCTGAAAGTGTTGATGCTTCCTACTTTACCAGGGTAGATAGTAAAGCCGCGCTCAAAAAGGTAGTCGTGCATTTCATTGAATGAGTAATTCGGGCTCTTCGGGTCTAAAATAGCCGTCAGAAGTTTAGCATGGTGTTTTTCTTCAACTAAGAATTCAAACCCTAATTCCTTCACACGTTTTTTCATCACTTCGTACATTGAAGCGTAACGAGCAAAACGATTTTCCGCTCCTTCCTGGAAGTACTCAGTAACTGCTTGTCTTAAAGCGTACAGAGTCTGCACAGGTGGAGTGAAAAGGAATTGTTTGTTCTTATTTAAATATTCGTAGTTCGCCATCAGGTTGAAATAGAAATTTCTTTTGATCGACGATGTCTTTTTGAGGTTCTCAAGTCTAGCGATAACAAAACTAATTCCCGCCATCCCTTGGATACATTTATTAGAAGATGAAACAAGGTAATCCACTTCATCTCTTTCTACATCAATATCCATTCCCGCAAACGAGCTCATCGCATCGACAATATTTTCTAATTTATACTTGTGAGCAAGGCTACAAATCTCTTTTAGCGGATTTAAAATCCCTACAGTTGTTTCATGGTGAATGAAAGCAACGTGAGATAAATCTTTTTGATGAGCTTGAATCATTTTTTCTAATTCAGCTAAATCAACCGGTTTTCCCGCTGGGATGTTGTAATCAACGTGAGCGATTCCGTAAGCATCACAGATGGCCTGCATGCGCTCACCGTAAGCTCCGTTGTTAACGATCAGGACTTTTTTATCCATTGGGATAACTGATGTTAAACATGCTTCAACACCACCTGTTCCAGAAGAAGTTAAAAGAACACATGTGTGGTTTCTTTCACCGCGGGCCACCTTAATTAAATCGTCTCTTACTGAAAGAGTCAGCTCGCCAAACTCCAATTCTCTCGGACAAATATCAGGAACAACCATTGCGTTTTTAACTGTATCAGTTGTTGTTGCCGGGCCTGGATTTAATAAAATATTGCGCTTAACAGTTTTCATGTTTGCCTTGGGTGAAAGTAAAATGTGAGGCATATTAACCTTTTATTCGCCTCTGTGGAAGGGGTATTTCTTGAGCATACGCTGGAGGCTTTGACGGTGAAGACCAAGGATTTTTGCCGCCTTGGAAATGTTTCCGTCACACTTAACTAGCACATATTCAATATACTCGCGTTCTTTTTCGGCAAGTGTCATTTCCGACTCCGAAAGGGTCACTTCACTGCTTTGTGCATTTTGCAGAGTGTGCAGAAGGACATCAAAAGAAACTGGTTTAGAGAGGTAGTTAATCGCACCCAAGCGCATGGCCTCAACCGCAGTGGAAATCGTTCCAAATCCTGTGAGCATAATCATTTTCATAAGGGGATTTAAGTCTCTTAGCTCCACCAGGATATTGAGACCGTTTTCACCTTTTAATCTAAGATCGACAATGGCATGAGTTGAATCCAGAATCAACTCTTGCGGGATATCACTGAAGCGATGAAATCCCACGACATCAATGTTTCTGTCTTGAAACTCTAAGACTAACGAGCTTACAAAATTTTCGTCGTCATCAATCAAAAGTATTTTCACGCTTGAACCTCTTCCTGGATAACCGGCAGTGATAAAAGTGCATGAACGCTATCATTTTTGTTAAAAATCTCAAATGTCCCATTCATCACTAGAGCTGAGTTAAAAGCATTAAAGAGACCAAGACCTGCGCCTTGCTCTTTTGTGCTGTTAAAGGGCTCACCTAATTTTGATAAAACATCATGAGAGATGACGGCCTCTCGATTAATCACTTCAAAATGAACAAAGTCATTATCCTGATAAATCGCCAATTGAACCTGCTCTTTTGAAGCATCAAAAGCGTTATCAAAAAGATCTAAAAGAGTTTGAGTGAGAAGTTGTGGATGGCACGAAACGGACTGAGCTCTCTCATCAATCAAGAATTTCATTTCCGGGTATGAGTTAGCAATCAAACTTTGGCAAAAACTTTTGAGTTCAATTTTCTCTCTCATTCCCATCGTTTTTTCTGCGCGCATTTCTGATAAATCGCGCAAGGCCACTTCACATTGCCCCAAGGCCATTAAAGCAGAATTTAAATCATCCTGTGAATACGCTTGATGGCGGTTCATACGATCGAGGCGCAACTTAATCGTATTGATAGGTGTTGCCATCTGATGGCAAAAACCCGAAGTCATCGCACCGACAACTTTTAAGTGATCCATTCGCTGCTTGTAATTTTGAACTGCCTCTAAACGCTTTTGAAAGTGTCTGATAAAACTCATTAAAAGATTGAGAGTAAAACACGTTAATCCCATCGTAAAAAGATGAGAATAAAAGTGATGATAATTGTGATGGTCAGCACCTGATGAAAGATAAAAGCTTCCAACCACAGCAACAATCGCTAATGAATAGATGAAGTTCCACACAAATGGCAGAACGATAATAGAAACAATTAACGGAAGATAAAAAATTTCAATTAATGGATTGGACTTCGACATGACGAGCTTTAAAAAAATAAAAAGCTGAAGCAGGTCAAAGAAGAGCTGAAAGGCAAGAAAGCTTGAACTGACCTTTTCTTTTCCCTTAAGGGTAATGGTCACTACAGTGTTAAAGATAACCATCAAAACGATACTCAGGACGATATAAGCATAATTCATCCAAAGGAGCTTTCCCATAAAACCATAGGCCACTGCAGTAATAAACTCCACGAGGAGAATTACCCAGCGCAGAGAAATAATGAGAGAGGCCCTCAATAAATTCTCATTAAGCTGGCTTCCCAATGGAAAGAGCCATTTTCTCAATTGGTTAGGTACGGTTTGCATCCTTTATCGTCCTGACTGCACCAATATGTTGCAGTTACAAGGGTCCATTTTCTAGTTATAACCGGATTATCTTTTACCGGAGAACTCTTTATGAAAATCGCGACACTTCTTTTAGCTTGTGCCTTTTTTAATATCAAAGCCTATGCCTGTGAACAAGGTGAAATTTCTTTTTCTCAAAATAATGTTTGCGCCAAAGTAGAGTGGCAAAACACACCGGTTTTTAATCAATATACAAGTGCCACAGTTACGTTAAAAAATAACAACAATTACTCTCTTAACGTTATCCCTTGGATGGTCATGGCCGGAGGCCACGAGCATGGCTCTCGCCCGGTAGTTATCACTCCGGTCTCTTCTGATGATTATCTAATTGAGAAGATTTACTTCATGGGCGGTATGAAAGGAGATTGGTTTCTTCGTCTGCAACTTCTAAATGATAAGAAACAAATCGTAGAAGAAAACAGAGTGAAGGTTGAGCTTTAATTTATGAAAAGTGCTTTGTTTTTTTTATTCATCTTTTTTTCTGTGGGAGTGTATAGCGCCACGATGCCGACTCTCATCTCTTATCCTTCAGGAAAAGAAAAAAATTTAAACGCCGATAAAAAAACGAAAGTACTGGTGTTTTTAAGTAAGACTTGCCCTTGCACTCAACAAAATATCCCCTATATCAATGAAATCTCCAAAAATTTTCCTGAGATCGAATTTATCGGAGTTCACTCAGTGAGAAATGCGACAAGCAAAGACATTGAAGAGATCAGAGAAAGTTACAAAGCTGAATTCCCTATTATTGACGACAGTGACCTAAAAATGGCTGATTTCCTCAAGGCCAACCGCACTCCTCAAACCTTTATTTTAGATGAAAACAATAACGTGCTCTACAGCGGCGGAGTCACCGAAAGAACCAATCCCTACAGTGCTAAAAAACTTTATTTAAAAAATGCTCTCACTGAACTTGCCAATAACCAGGCCATCACTGAGAAAGAAACCAGGTCACTCGGATGCATTATTTTAAGATAATCCTCTTCGCTACATTCTTTACACTGACCTCTTGTGGGAAATCTCCCCTCTTTAACAAGCTGGAAAAAACCAAAGAAATCGCTGGCAGCATCCTGCTTGAAGAGCAGCTCCCCGGTGCTCAAAATTCATTCTCTCTCAAATGGAATGTTCCTCCTTCATTGAGCGAGCTTGGTGTTTTTGAAATCGCACTTAGTTCTCCCTTAAAAACAACTCAAGCCTTAAATGCCTACATCTGGATGCCAGATATGGGGCATGGATCTTCTCCTATCGTTATCACGCCACTTTCTTCTGTGAGCTACGAGTTTTCTGAATTGGCCTTTATCATGCCAGGACTTTGGGTTTTACATATTGAAATTTTAGAAAACAATCAGGTGATCTCATCATGGCAAAAATCTATAGTGCTTTAATCCTGACTCTTCTCTCCAGCAGTGCCTACTCAGCTTCATGCTGTGGTGGCGGGCAATCTGCTGCTGCTTTGATGATTGCTGATCATTTGCAGGAATGGACTTTTTCAACTCTCTTAAGAAGAGATATCGGCCAGACTAATAATGATGGAAAAGCCTTAATGGATGATGACGATAACAAAGATCAAACCATCACCAGCTCTATTGAATACAAAAGACTATTCACTGACCGCTTTCAAGGAAACACCAGTCTTTCTTTCATTCAAAAGGAAGCTAAACGCTTGGGAAAAAATGAAACGGATGCAGGTCTTGGTGATTTCGGAATTGGCGTTTTTTATGAAGCTCTAACAAATTACAATTACAGCTCATGGACTCCTCGACTTTTTTCCGGGGTAAAACTCACTGTTCCTTTTGGTGAAAATAACTTCAATTCACAAAAAACTCTTCGCACAGACATTCGCGGAACAGGTTTTTACAAAATGGATCTTCCCATTGTCATGGTCCGTGGAGATTTTAAAGCAAGCCTTACACCCCAGTATCTTCCCAAACAAAAACATCTCAACCCAACTTATGCTTTCAGCACGGCCGGAACATATACCTATTCCATCAGCAGTGAAGTTGACCTTTCGTCGACTCTACAATGGAACTACCTGGCCAAAAAACAGTACCAAAACCAGACCCTGGTCGCCTCTCAGTTCTGGGAAATCTCCCTGTCCCCGGCCTGGAATTTCCAGAAAAATGCCAGCCTCAATCTGAATTACAGCGACAGTACTTTGCTGGGGAAAAGCAGGAATTCAGCCCTTTACCGCTCTCTCTCCCTGGGAATGACATGGTCTGAACTTCTTTAAACAGATCAATTTTACAGGCCTTATAGAGACGAATCCCTATTTTTGGTATGAATGACTCAACCAATACCTTAGGAGTCTTTATGAAAAAAACTATCGCTTTAATGACTATGCTTTTATCTCTGTCTGCTATGGCCGCTGATTATTCATGCAGCGGAACTGAGCCGTTCTGGGATCTTAAAATTGAAGGAAACACTGTGACTTTCAATGAATTTATGGCCGATGAAACAACAACTAAAGAAGAAATCATGTCACGCGTAGATGCTCAAGGTCTTGCTCCAGACTTCGCATTCGTAGTTGAAACTAAAAACGCAAAAGCTACGATCGTCACTGGTGAATGTAATGATGGAATGAGCGATAACATTTATGAAAAACACATCATGTATACAACTGGTAGCACAGTTCTTTACGGATGCTGCAACGAAATCACTAAGTAATTTTCCTGCAATAAAAAAGGCCCTCAAACGAGGGCCTTCTTCTTAGTCTTAGTTAATCTTTAAGTTCTTAGTGGACTCTACCTCTGGATAATCTGCTAAACGCTTTTGCTTGCAACAAGCACCAGGGCATTGAGCGCAAACCTAAAAACCTGCTTTACTCATGACGAGGTCAGGGTCCTAGATCTCGAGAAGCTATACCGTAGTCTAGTCATTCTCATTTTACCTCCTTGGATCAGTGATACACGTTCAAGAAAGGTGTCGAGGACACGTCCTAGTCCTAGAGAAACGAAACTTTTGGCGTTTTCTCATATTGCCTCCTTTGTTTCTTCTTTCTACATAATCATCATCGCCCTTTTTCGACTTTTTCTACATGATCTGCATCAGGTTAAAACAATATTTTGGTCAGGCGCTATTTAGACTGCACAAATTCCGCAAATCTCACAGAAACTTCTGCAGGAGTCACTTTAGGTCTTCCTAATTTTTCAGGAGAACCTTTTTGAGTTTTCATATGAACGAATGTTACAGCATCGTTCTTTTTTACCTCTTCAATGATCTCAGAGAATTTCTCTAAACGGTCAGTTGAGTAGATTTTATCGTAACCAAATCCAGCTGCGATTGTTCCGAATGAAACTCCACCAGTCACAGTTCCCTGTCCACCAGTTGAATCGTGAGCTTCGTTATCAATTAAGATGTGAACTAAGTTCTTTGGCTTATAAGCTCCCGCTGTGGCCATTGATCCAGTTCTCATTAAAAGCGCTCCATCACCGTCTATAACGATAACTTTCAGGTTAGGCTTAACCATAGCTAGACCTAGACCAAAAGCAAGCGCACACCCCATAGAACCTACCATATAAAGCTGGTTCTTCTGATCACCGACTTCATAGAACTCTCTTCCTGTTTTTCCCGTTGTCGCAATAACTGCGGCTTCAATTCCAACAGATTTTTGAAGCACTTCAAGAACCGGAGTTCTAGTTGTACGTGCTTTGTAATCAAGTTCGAAATGGTCAGTGTGAGTGATGCTGAAATCTTTTTTAGAAGAAGCTTGTTTCTTTTGCAGCTTGTATTCAGCAATATCGTCTTTTCTCATGACAAACACAAATGGTTGATTGTGTTTTTTCATGTATTCATCAGCAAGCTTAAGAGCTGGCCCAACTTCTTCTTCCGTTTGCGGGAAGTAGGCCCACTTAAGTCTCATCGTCTCAAGCATTGCCGTTGTGATTTGTCCCATCAGTTCGTGTTGAGGCTCATCAGCAGGGCCTCCTGGCTCTCCACGAAGAGTCGTGATGATCATAATCGGAATATTGAATGTGTAAGTCAGTGACGTAATCGGGTTAACAGCATTTCCTAAACCTGAGTTCTGGAACATAACAACCGCACGTTTTCCACCAACAGTGGCCCCTGCCGCAATCGCGATCGCATCACCTTCGTTAACGCTGTCGACGAAATCAAATCCGTCTGTATCGATAACGTAGTTAATGAATGGCTTTAAATATGAACAAGGCGTCCCTGTAAAGAAGTTAAAACCAAGTTCGCGTGCCGGAATTAAAAATTTATCAGCTGTAATCATAAATTATCCTTAGAATTTTTGTCCTTTAGAAACGTCAGCGTAGCTATCGACATCCATCCAGTGCCCGTCGATGTACATAACGTTGATTTTAACTTTCTTAGAAAGAAGGTGATTCATTAAGTCTGGAAGTTTCAGTTTATTGAATTCTGGAGTTGTCGAAAGCTCAGTAAGGGCCTTTGATAGAACTTCAGATCCAACTTTATTTGTCTTCACTAGACCAATCCACTCACCGCTAGCTTCTTTGTTTTCACTTGCAGTTCCAAACTTGATTCCTTGAAGTTCTGCTGGGGCTTCATTGTAGTTTGTGCTGTGGTTTCTAGAACAAAGAACGAAATCACCTTTGTAGTCAGCTGTACGATTGCTAATTGTGGCATCAACAACAATTGTAATATCTCCTTTTTCTTCTAATAGACGAGAAAGGATGTATTTTCTGTAAAGGATGTCCCCGTAAGAGATAATAGTGTTATCTGCAATTTGTTTGCTCGCTAAAAACAATGAAGCAAGCTCTGATGTCGATTCAAAGTTTTCATTGTTCACGTACTTGATGTTCGGGAATTTAAAAGCTTCTTTTTTGTAACCTGTAACAATCGCGATATCTTTAATGTCGTGAGCGTAGAAGTTGTTAATTGATTGCTCGATTAACGGTTTACCATTGATATCAATCAGAACTTTTGGACGGTCTTCAGTTAACTCTTTTAATTCAGCACCACGTGATGCCGCTAGAAGAACAACTCTTGGAGCGTCAGCATCTGCTACTGTTAAATATCTCTTCTCAGCTGCTTCAAGTTCCTTATCGTTTTGAAGACGGAAAAGTTCTGCAACTGATACGATTTTATCTTCAACGTTCATTAAAGATTGCTCTTCAAAGATTGTCTTAGTTACTTGTTGCATAGCTGTTACGGCCATTCTCATTTGGTGGTTGGCCCAGATAACAGTTGAAACACCCGCTTCTCTGAATACGTTTGTCGGGGTTGCGTAGTATTTAGTTGGAACGATAACAACCGGGCATTCTTTTGATCTCTCACCCCATTCTTTCATGAAAGCCAGGATTTCATCTGGCTTTGAAATTTTTGAGTGCATAAGAATGGCGTTAGCTCCCGCTTTTCTGTAAGCGTCAGCTCTTTTAACTGCTTCTTGTAGTCCCCAACCAGCGATTAAGGCCTCAACGCGTGCAATGATATTGAAGTCATCATCAAGTTTAGTGTCTTGACCAGCTTTGATTTTTCCACAGAACTCTTCGATGTCAGCAAGTGGCTGAGCTTCAGTTCTTAAAAATGAGTTTGTTTTTGGAAAGATTTTATCTTCGATACAAACCCCAGCAACTCCACGCTGCTCAAGTTTCATAACCAGACGTCTCATGTTGTTGAAGTTACCGTATCCCGTGTCTCCATCAAGAAGAATAGGAATTTTAGTTGCATCACTCATGTATTCAACGACGTCCAGAACCTGAGTCCATGAAGCTTCGTTGTTATCTCTTACACCAAGAGAAGCTGAAATCGAAAGTCCCGATCCCCAGATCCCCTTAAATCCCGCTTCCTGAGCGATGATTGCAGAGATACCGTTGTGGGCTTCCATTAAAAACTCCAGTTCGTTTGACTGAAGCATCTGTCTAAGCTGCGTTGATTTTTTCATAGGTACACTTCCTTATAAACTTTAAATGCCATAAATAAACTAAACATCACAATCAATACACCTGAGGTGCGGCTGAAGTGATGGAAAAACTTCTGCGGGATGCGGTTTTGGTAGCGCTGAACCATCTTCAATAAGAGAAAGAACCAGCTCGCCGAACCGACAGCAATTCCTAGCGACAGGAAAAAATAATTAAAATAGCTAAACTCAAATGCATGCCATGATTTAATAATGGCCGCTAAGCCTGACATGGTCGCAATCAATGTCGGGTTAGATGTATAAATTAAAACTCCCAGTAAAAAGAAACTCGAAGCTCTCGGAATCTTTTTCTTTGCATCTTCATCTTCTTCAAAACTCTGGCTCGGGCTAAGGATTTCTTTTAATCCA
>CAXHHE010000014.1:0-22624 GCA_964016365.1 uncultured Bacteriovorax sp.
ACTGAGCGTCTCGTGGGCTCGGAGATGTGTATAAGAGACAGAACTGTGAGTGATGTAGAAAAAATTATTTTGCAAGGCGTATAAAATTGCCAAGTTTTTAATAATGCCCTATAATTCGAGTCTTAAACGTATATTTTTTTTCTCAAGGTCTAAGGCGGGAGAGTCATGACAAGATTGATGGTTTTTTTAGGTGTATTAACAGCGTTCGTACTTGGTCTTGTGCTGTTCTCATACAAATCTCTTCCAGTTTCAAATGCTAAATTTGATCTTCATAAAACAGAAGAAGCTTACGAAAAAAGAACTGAGCTTATTCATGAGCTAACGGCTCCAAAAGAAAAAGTTGCTGAAGTTGAAGTTGAAGTTAAGGAATACGCTCCAGTTGTAGACCTGAACACTCCTCAACTAGTTCAAGGACATAAACTTTATAATCAGTGTATTTCTTGTCACGGTAAAGGTGGAGAAGGGAAGTCTTCTCAAAAAGCTCCTTTCATCGGTGGACAGTTTGACTGGTATATCGAAAAACAACTTACAGACATGAAAGCTGGTGTTCGTTCAAACCCAGTTATGAACCCAATCCTAAAAGGTCTATCTCCACAAGATATGAAAGACCTTGCGGCTTACGTTTCACGCCTTCCGTGGAAAAAGCTAGTTGAAGGCGCAGCTCCAGCAGCAGCACCGGCAGCTCACTAGGATCATGCCTCTTTATTCCTTCAAAGGAATTAACCCACAATTAGGAAAGGGAGTGTTTATCGCTCCCAGTGCCGATGTCATCGGGAAAGTCATTTTCGCTGAAAACGTCAATATCTGGTATCAGTGTGTCGCTCGTGGCGACGTTAACACCATCACCGTCGGAAAAAACACCAACATTCAAGACTTAACTATGCTTCATGTGACGAAGGATTTTGCACTCACTATTGGTGAGAATGTGAGTATCGGTCACAGCGTGACTCTTCATGGCTGCACGATTGAAGACAGTTGTTTGATCGGTATGGGGGCCGTGATTATGGATGGTGCCCACATCGGAGCAAACTCTGTTGTAGCAGGTGGAAGTGTCGTTCCTCCGGGAAAGAAATATCCTCCAAAGAGTATGATTATGGGAAGCCCGGCAAAGGCCGTTCGCGAGCTCACTCAGGAAGAAATCGTTCAATACGGCAATCATTACAAGGCCTATGTCCTTTATAAAGACGAATACCTGGATCCTTCACAGGTAAAATTGCTTTAGTGTAAAAAATACTTCTTTCCCCCCTCGGGCCCAGATTTCGTTATATGATGGCCCCCTATGAAAAGAGCAAAATCAATTGTCGGAGTCTTGGTCTTAGTGGCGTCCTTTGGACTCAAGGCCCAGACATTTTGTTCGATGACATTTAATTCACCCGACGAGAAAATAAGCTTCAATAAAAACTTATCCCCATTGGGATATAAACATGTTGAACTTGTTCCTCAGAATAAAGACCCGGAGTGGTTTTCCAAGGCGTGTAAGACAGTAAGCTCGTGTGACATTCTTGTAGTCTCTGGACATTTCGGAGGGCTTTTTTTTGGAGAACAAAGCTCATCTACGATTTCTCTCGAGGAGCTCACTCGTGCCCGTGAATTAGGGACATGCCCGGCAATCTTAGATAAACCAAAAGCTGTCTACTTGATGGGGTGTAACACTCTTTCATCAAAGTCTCCCGATCACAGAAGTGTTAATGATTATTTAAGAGTTCTGGTTGGTGACGGTTTTCCACTCAGCTTGGCAGAGGAAGTGGCAGCGGCCCGCTATTTAAGTTTCGGTCAAAGTATGGCCGAGTCAATGTCGTCTATTTTTAATAAGTCTCAAATGGTCGTAGGTTTTGAGAGCACTGGCCCTCTTGGAGCTCAGGCTGCTCCGAGATTAGAGCGTGCTTTTAAAGAAAGTTCAACGGCCGAAAAGAAAACAACAGGGCTTGGGAAAAATGCACTTTTATCTGCCTTCAAGGGAACTAACCTTAGGGTTGTGAAGCCAGAGGTTCGCAAAAGTGACGAGCTAAAAAAAGCGGCCCTTTCCGTCACTGATTCGGCCTTGTCTCTCAATGCCTGGAGGCAAATATTAAAGCCTGGAAGTATTTCAGAAAATTATGACTTTCTTATCAAAAACCAGAATCATCCTGTCCTTGTGGCCCTGGCCCGCGATGAGGATGAAATCGCCCGCAATCTTTACGAGAAAATGCTTTCAATCTATCAGTCTTCAAAAGGACTAAGTGAAATTCAAGTGAAGGTGTTAGGTTTTATGAAACTGCATAACTTGATAGACATTTATACTTATGAAGATTCCTTATTAAGTGTAGTGAGTTCAATTCTCTCTAAGGAAATTGATTACATTAGCGCTGATCAGTTATGCACGATAGTTAAGAAAAATAAAGAGGCAGGACTTTTAACAAAGTTAAGCGGTAATCAAAAAAAGTTACTTCTCTCTTCGAGCTATGGGCCCTATCTACGAAAATGTGCAGGAGAGGTTGTTCTAAAGCAGACTCCTTCCAAGGCCTATTTATGTCTGTTGAATAGAGAAAACCACGATTGGGGATGTTTGACTTCTAATCCAAGAGAGTTGGATATTGAAGCTTGCACGTTGGCAAAAAGCCGCAATGCTGACCCGGAAAATGCTGACGATATGATGTGGTACTGTTACTCGCAGATGAATGATAATCGATACCTCACACGCGCTGGCTGCCTTGAGCTCACACACCAATTCAACCTTCTGGGGAATCAAATTAAAATGAATTGGAACTGTCTCAACAGGGTGTCTAAATAATAGACACCCTGAATGATCTTTAATCAGGCACCTCGCCTAAATCTCTAATAAGTCATGATTGGGCCCGGCATATAGTTTGCTCTCATTAGATTGAATTCTTACGTCCAATGATTGAGGTTTATATGGTGAACATAGTCCTTTCATTCGTTATAGCTTTTTTGGCAGCAGTTATGCCTTGGTCTGCTTTTGCAGCACAGACGGAAATTGATTTTGCCAGAGTTGATCAGCTCATTAAGCGATACAACACTCAGGCCGAGCGCCCGAAATCGTGTCCAATGGAATCAAAAAAATTCTCGGATTTGATTGCAAAAACAGAAGCTATTAAAGACGTTTTAAAAGGAAATTGTCTTAAAAAAGATACTGATAAAATGACTGAAGTTCTTGAGTCAATCAAAGGAATTCAGGACGAATTAAAAAGCCAGAATATCGTCAGTAACAGTTCTCAGACAACTGAGGTCTTAGGCAGCCTTCTTGGAGAAGGAAACACAACTCAAAGCACGAATGCTATTAGTGGACTTAAATTTTCAACACTCTTTTCTAACATCACAACTATGTTTAAAAAGAATCAATGTAACATGGAAGATGGTCGCGTCCTGGAAATGACTGCTGATCTTATCTACGATTCAACACAGCTTGGAGTCCTTGCTGGAAACCAGCTTGGGCTTATTGTTGCAGGAGGAGGGTTTCTTATTTCCTCAGCTCTTCGCTTAATTGACTTAATTTTTAAGCAACGTTTTGACTTTGAAAAATCAACTGACCGCCAGACGTTTGTTAAGCTTAACTGCTCATTCTACGAGATTAGAAGAGAGCTTGATATGCAAGGGGCACTGGATATTGAAAACAATACCAGCAAGGAAGACTACCGTGATACGAAGGCCCTGATGGAGTCGATTACAGCAGAACTTAAAAGCATGGAAGACCAGAAAGTCAGTGTCTCAAAATCTTATTCTGAGATGGACCGCAAGGCCTTTGAAGAAAGCGTAGGTGATTTAAAAGAATTTAAAAAGACTTTAGAGAAAGTTCAAAAATACTTACAACCAGGAATTAATCAGGTTGGAGAAATGCCGACAGACACTCAAAAGCTTTTAATCATGTCACAGCTTGCCCAAGATTATGATTTATTAGTTGCGCAGACAAAATATTATAAATCACTCAATATCAGCTCGATTCCGATGCTTGATGATTTATTCCTTCTGGAGCTAAAAAAATTCGATCCTCTTGATGTTGAAAACTTTATGAATACATTGAATGTTTCAGCTAAGGATTTCAATGATAAAAACCGTGCGAATATCCTCTTCCATATCATTAGAATTGGAAAAGATATTAAAACGAAAGAAGACTCAATGTCTGAAAAAAATCAAAAAGCAAAAACAGAATTGGCCTCTTCGCTTGATAAGAAAAAAGAAGAATACCTGGCAAAGCTGGTTGAGTTAAAGAAAGTAGAGACACGTTTAGGAAATGTTGTTGCGCCTAAAGAGTACTCTGGCCTGGATGATGGATCAGATAACCTGGTGACTATTCTTGATAACCATAAAAAAATCTCAGCTCAATTGTATGGAGAGTGGGGAGATAAATTCTTAAAGTATACGACATATAAGAGTTACGATGAAGTTAAAGACTTCAACGAGAGATTGGATTTATTTAATGCGAAATACACCAACATTATTAAAAATAATAAGGTGGATAACCTGGCCTCAAATTATTTATGCCAGGATGCTCAGAAGTTAAGAATTCTTTTTAAGCATGCTGACAGCATTGTTCAGGAAGGTTTTGATTTCGTTGTGACTAATAGAGATATCATCTACTCAGACGTCAAGAACTACTATAATGGTTCAATTAATGAATATAAAAACGATGCAGCTTTTATCGGCTCAATTGAAAAAGTTCAACGTCACTACAAGTCGGCCATCTTTGCGCTTAAGAAAATGAAAGGTGATGAAGTTTCTAAAGAAGATACTGAGCGCTACCTGAATATGCCATGGCTTGGGTCTTATTATATTGGACGCTCAATGCTGGAAGTTTCAGCTACTAAGGTTAAGGCGCGCAACATTCAAGACATCTATGAAAGAATGGGATGCCAAAAGAGTTTTTCTGACGAATTAGTAAATTAATTTTTAGATAAATGGGCCTTGGCAGTCTCCTCACCTTGGGTGATGAGATTGCCAACCTTAACTGCAACTTCTTCAAACGCTTCACGACTGACGTCTTCGCCGATAAACACCGGCTCACCAATCACTACGACAATTTTTGTAAAGGGCTTTGGAATACGGAACTGATCCCAGCTCTTTTTAAAGTACCAGTATTTTTCAGCATAAGGAGAAAGGGGCAGAAGTGCGCATTGAGCGAGACGGGCAATCTCTATAACTCCAGGCTTTACTACATGGGCAGGACCTTTTGGCCCATCTACGGTAAGGGCCCCGGGAACTCCGCGTTTCACCGTTTTAACGATTTCAATTAAGGCCCTTTTTCCTCCGCGCGTAGAGCTTCCACGGGCAGGGATGTGGCCAAATTTCTCACAAGTGACAGCGACTAATTCTCCATCTTTTGATTCAGAAATAACCATCGTGAACTGTTCACCAATATGCGAGAAGATAGCACCAATGAGATTCTGGTGCCAAAGAGCATAGACAAAAGTTTTGTTGGGGTGAAAATCTTTAGCACGTTTTTTATTTTCCAGTCCGATAAACTCATAACGGTAAGTCAGGTTGAGAATGCGGATAAGATAATAAATAATTTGTGCGAGGATTTTTACTTTCATAGGGTCCTGAACCAACCGGTCAAAGAGTAGCGCTCACTTTCTGTGGGCAGGACTTCATGATAAATTTGATTGCTTAAAAAGCAAACAAAACTTCCCGGGCGAGGTTTGATTTTTGCTTCAATCGCTTCAGGATCTTCTTTGTTGTAGATCACCAGTTCACCGCCGGCCACAGGTTCATTGAGATAAAAAATAGCGCTGACGACGCGTTTTTGACTGCCTTTGTGTTGATCAAGGTGTTTTTTGTAAAAGCCTGAAGTTTTATAATGGGCAAAGTGGCATTCGAATTCGCGAAGCCCTAAATAAAGCTCTCTGTTAATGTCATCCATTAGTGTGCGCATTTCTTCGAGATACTTTTTTTGAAGATGGCTGGCACTTCCTTCATCAATCCAGAAAATAGAGTCATTTCTGATGGCCAGGGCCTCCTGTTTAAGATTTCCGGTGCCTACATGGGCGGTTTTCCACTCCAGAGTTTTACATTCTTCCAATAACTCTAAGCAGAATTCCTGGGGAAGGAAATCTTCGGCGTGAAACCATCCCTTCTCGATAAGAGAGGATATGAGCATTTCTTTTTTCATATGGTGAAACCTAGCTTATAATTTGATGGTTTTCAATGATATTTGGCAGCTAATAGGTACGATTTAAGGAGTAGTTTTTGGAATCGCAGTTATCGTGGTGGATTGGTTTTCACGTTTTTGTTTTTGCCATGTTGGCACTGGACTTAGGGGTCTTTCATAAAAAAGATCATGTTGTTTCTGTAAAGGAGTCGCTTATCTGGACAGGTGTGTGGGTGACGCTCGCACTGGTTTTCAATTACGGCGTTTATCATTATATCGGAGAGCGAGAAGCTTACGAGTTCTTGACGGCCTACGTTTTAGAAAAGAGCTTAAGTGTCGACAACATCTTCGTTATGACTTTGATTTTTACTTATTTCAAAGTTGAGCAACAATATCAACACCGCGTTCTTTTCTGGGGGATTTTAGGTGCCCTCGTGATGAGAATTGTCTTTATCGCAGGTGGGGTCGCTTTAATTAGTAAATTCCATTTCATCCTGTATATCTTCGGGGCCTTTTTAATCTATACCGGAGCAAAAATGCTTTTCTCAGGTGGAGATGACGATATCAACCCGGAAGAAGGATTTATCTATAAGTTTTCAAAGAAATATTTCAAGATGACAGATAAGTTTCACGCCCAGAAATTTTTTGTTATGGAAAATGGCGTGCGCCACATGACACCGTTATTTTTGGTTCTTCTGATTATTGAATCAACCGACGTCATTTTTGCGGTGGACTCGATCCCGGCGACTTTATCGGTAACGAAGAGTGCCTTTATCGCTTACACGTCAAACATCTTTGCTATTTTAGGACTGAGATCGCTGTATTTTGCTTTTGCTGGTGTAGTGAAGCTCTTCAGGTTCCTGTCTTACGCTCTTTCAATCGTCCTGATCTTTATCGGGGTGAAAATGTTAATTGAATTTAAGTACAAAATCCCAACGTCTTATTCATTGGGATTTGTTTTAGGTTTAATTGCACTCTCAATTGTTTTCTCTCTGTTAATTCCAGAGAAAGAAAACGACGAATCTAAATAGACTTCATTAATTTGGAAGCGATTGGGTTATCAATAGTTCTCTTTGAACTGATAATCCAATACTCTTCCTTGATATTAGGAAGCGTTCCAATCTTATAAAGTGTATTACTTCTCACCTGATCCAGGGCCGCAATATCCGGAAGAGCGGCAAGCCCCGCACCTTGAGCAGCAAAGATTTTCATCAAGGCCGTATCTTGAGTTTCAAGTTCACTTAAAATTTTAATCTTCTTAGAGTCGAAAAAATAATCCAGGTCGTGACGAAGCTTTGAGTGGTGAGTAGGTAGAATCATCGGCTGGTTATTAAGTGATTTAGGGAAGTTTGTTTTACAACTTAAAAACTGTTTTGATCCATAGATAGAAACAGGGGCCTTAACAAAAGACTTACTGTTCATGTTTTTATCTTTTGAAATGTCACCCGAATAGTTTGAGATAAAACAATCGATATTGCGCGAGAGAAGCTCTTGAGTCAGTTCCTCTTGGTCTCCTTCGACAATGCTGACAAAACAATCACCGTAGCTTCTGGCCTTCTGAGCGATCTCCCAAACAATCTGCTTAGGCACACTATCTAAAGCTCCAAGCCTAAAAGGTGTTTTATTAGAGTATGATTTATCAGCGATAACTTGCAGAAGTTCCTGTCCCAGTTGTCCGATTTCATTAGCGTACTTCAGAACAACTTTTCCAGCATCAGTCAAAATGAGTTTTCTATTTTTTCTTTCGAAAAGTTCGATTTCCAATTGGTCTTCGAGTTGTTTTAGCTGAGCACTGAGAGCGGGTTGACCGATTAAGAGTTTTTCAGAAGCTTTAGAGATACTTCCTTCGTTGGCGATCTCGCGGAAGTAGATTAAATGGTGATAGTTGAGCCATTTCATTAATAATCTCCTAGTTAGCTCTGTCAGTATAAAACAATCTTCGTAAAAAACGAACTATTTTAGCTTAAATATCAATTTTATTAAAACGACGCCATGGACTAATATATCGCTATCTATAGTCCAAGGAGGATTTATGAGAGAACTTACAATTAGGGACCTGAATGCGCTAAACGTCGGCAGTAAAGGGCCAATGATATCTCTTTACCTGTCTAAAGATGTTGCCATTCTCGACCAGAAGTCGATGAAAGAGAGATGGAAAGATCTTCTTTTAAAGGCTGAATTGTATCTCCTAAAAGACTATACGCGATCTTTTGTCGATGCATTCATGGAAAAACTTTGGAATGAAAAGTACCTGGATAAAGTTGAAGCAATGGACCGCGGAGTAGTGGTCTTTTATTCAGAAGAAGGTTTCGATGGAGACCTAGGATACATCAGAGTGCAGTCATCAATCAACGATCTCGTTGTTGTGGCCGACAGCTATCACATTAAACCGCTGATCAGAATTAAAAACAATGTTCGTGGTTTTTTTATCGTGACGATGAGTTCGCGCGCCATCAACGTGCTGATTGAAAACAGCGGTCACTTAGTAAAGCTGGATTCATACCGAAATGAGCCGGGGATTGACGGAAAAAATAAAAAAGATGGCAAAGAGTTTTTCCTCAATGCTTCTCAAGAACTTAATAAGCTCTTTGCAGCTTACCGCCTTCCTATTGTCCTTGCTGGTGTTAAAGACCACATCGGACACATGAAAAAACTTCTCAACCAATCAATGTTGATGAATGAATCCATTGTCGGCAACGTCGAAAAGATGAAAGCGGCCGAATTGCAAGAGCGCGTTTATAACATTCTTACTCCATATTATGAGCAGCAAGAACTCGGAGCTCTAACCGAGTTGGAACTGGCCATGAACAGAGACCGTGCGATTACATATCTTGAAGATATCGCTATCAGTGCGGTTTACGGTAAGATTACAAAACTGTTCGTTGTTGAAAACCGCTATGTATGGGGATCAATCAACAGACAGACTGGTGAGATTTTTATCGAGCCAAAACAGATAAACTCCCATGATGACGACGTTCTCGATGACTTATGTCAAATGGTGCTCGCTAAAGGTGGCGAGGTGGTTGTGGTAAAAGAGATCAATCATTTTAAAGGACATTACGCTGTAGCGATTGTCACTGACCGTTCACACCTATATGATGGTGCATACGATTCGGGAGACATTCAGGCTTCAGGATTATAAATAGGCTTTTCTAAAAATAGGCGTTTCTAGGAGTAAAAGAGAATGTTTGCAGTTCACTCGGTGTGGGAATGGTTGGCGTTTGCCGGGATTATTACCTTTATGTTAGTGCTCGACTTAGGGGTATTTCACAAAAAATCGCATAAGGTTTCAATCAAAGAATCCTTGGCATGGACGGCCGTATGGATCTGTCTTGCGATGATGTTCAATGCTTGGGTTTATCACAAGATGGGGCATCAAAAAGGTCTAGAGTTCTTGACCGGGTATGTAATCGAGAAATCTCTGAGTGTGGATAACATTTTTGTTATCTCGCTTATCTTCTCATACTTCCGCGTTCCTGCTCAGTACCAACACAGGGTTTTATTCTGGGGTGTACTAGGAGCGTTGTTCTTTAGAATTATTTTCATTTTCGCCGGCGTGGCCCTGATCCAAAAATTCAACTGGATGATTTATATCTTCGGTGGATTCCTGGTGTTCACAGGTCTTAAGATGCTTCGTGAAGAGGAAAAACACATTGAGATTGAAGCCAATCCAATGATCAAATTCGTAAAAAGATTTTGGAAGATCTCTCCGAATTTTGATGGGGAGCATTTCAGGACAACTCATAATGGGATGAGAATGTTCACTCCATTATTTCTTGTTCTCGTCATGATTGAAACAACCGATATTATCTTTGCGGTAGACTCGATTCCGGCGATCTTAGCGATTACGCCAGACCCATACATCGTTTTCACATCTAACGTGTTTGCGATCCTTGGTCTTCGTTCGCTTTACTTTGCACTTAATGGAATCATGGAGATGTTCGAATACATCAACTATGCATTGGCCGGAATCCTGGCCTTCGTAGGGGTGAAGATGATCATCTCGTCTTGGTACCACGTTCCAACAATTGTATCGATTGGCGTTATCTTCACATTGCTTATCGCTTCAATTGTCGCTTCGATCTACTTTCCAAAGAAAAACAAGAAGCTACCAAAAGCTCCGGTATAATTTACCGGAGCTTCTCAATTAGGCCGGGTTTGTTTAGAATGGACTCTTCAAACCCGGAGGAATTGTGAAAAGAGCTCTACCATTATTGTTCGTTTTTTTACTCTCAACTTACTCTGGCAGTGCTTACTCGCAAATCAATCTCAACATTAAAATCAATCAGGTTGTTGGCTCAAAGACAGTCGAAATCGTAAAGACTATAACTGGCAACTATAACCAAGATATTGTTATCGCCTCTGAAGGTTTAAAAAATAAAATCGTTTTTAGCCTGAGAAAATTTAAAAACATTTTAGTTAATGGCAACAAGATCAATCCTGTGCAAATTGATATGAAGATGGTGGATGAGGCGAGAAAAGTGATTGGTAAACCTCAGACTATCACATCTTTTTACAATAAGACGGCAGAGTTCAATGCCTCTGATCTCAATGTAAAAGTTAATTTTGAAGAAATTTAAGCGATCAATTTTTTTAAGAACGTTTCAAATCTATCCAAAAAGCTGAAGTCCAGGCGTTCGGCCTTATTCTTACAAATCTTAATTGAAAGACATTCTTCATCGCGTGCGATTTCATCTAAGAAATCCATCATGACTTTATAGCCTTTGATATTTTTTTGATGCATCTCCTGGATTTCGAGAATACGGCCCAGGTGAGGGCATGGCGTGATTTTGTAGCTGATCGTTCCTACGCATTCATCATCTTGAAAAGCGCCAATCAGTTTTAAGCGTTGTGGGTTTCTGAATGAGTCGTGCTTGAGAGTGTACTCATAGAAAGAAAGCGGATATTCTCTTTGATCGAGAATACGAAATGCCTTCTCAAAGTCTTCCTTGACTGTGATTAAACGTATATCCATATAACTTCATCCTAAGATATGCCGCAAAATTTACAAGCATAATTATACGAAACGAATTGGTCGGGAATCCTTAAACGACCTTAAGTTCTTTAGAAGGCGTGGCCGGCATGGCCTTTTGTAATTTGCGGATAGAGTTAATTATCTCAATCATGCTATCAGTTGAGCGTTTCATTCGGTCTAACGTCGCGCTAAATTCTGGAGCGCGGTCTTGAAGAGATTCGATCGTCATTGAAAGAATCTGCAGAGGGCTTGCGAGGTCATGGGAGAACTTCTTAAGGTTAGAGCTATTTTCAGCCTGTAAATCAGCAATAATCCCTTCATATTTTCTAATTAATGCTCGGGCCGAGTCGAGTTCGCGTTGTAACTCTCGGTTTTTTTCAGTCAGGCTACTTTTAGAGATTAGATTATCTTCTGTGCTCATTTGCTCATTCTACAATGAGGAAGGAAATTATGCGCTCGGGTAAGAAATACCACGTCACAGATATGCTGAGTTACCTAGGAAAAAGTGCATTTTTCATTGGTAAATCCATTGCGATTAAGCATAAAATTTTCTTCTTTATATTTGCTTTTGTTTAATAAGTTAACCTAATAAAGGACACAGGTATGAGCGTTAAGATACCAGCACAAGTTATTAATTGCCAAAATTTCATCGATGGGCAATTTCAAAATGGAAAGGGCGAAAAAGTTGAAGTGACGAGCCCGTACAATGGAAAAAAAATTGGCGAGTTCATGAGCGCCACAAAATCAGAAGTCGACGCAGCAGTTGAGTCCGCTCACAAGGCGCAAGCGCTTTGGGCAGATGTTCCTATGAAAGAGCGCACGAAAGTGATGTTCAATTTCAGAAACATCTTAATGCGCGACCTGGAAGAAATCTCTCACTTAAAAAGTTCAGAGTCCGGGAAATGTTTTGAAGAAGGAAAAGCAGGTCTTCTAAAAGGTATTGAAGTTTTAGAATTTGCTATCGCTCTTCAGAATATGGATCTTGGTGGACGTGTAGAAGTGTCTCGCGGTGTAAGCTGTGAGTACCGTCGCGAACCAATTGGTGTTGTCGCCAACATCACTCCGTTTAACTTCCCGGCCATGGTTCCAATGTGGACAATTCCTATTGCTCTTACTCTAGGAAATGCTTACATCTGGAAGCCATCAGAAAAAACTCCATTAACATCACTAAAAATTGCAGCAGCTCTAAAAGAAGCTGGTCTTCCAGATGGATTGTTCCAGGTGCTTCAAGGTGGACGCGAAACGGTTGAAGCGATCATCGATCACAAACACGTTAAAGCTGTAGGTTTTGTTGGTTCAACTAAGATTGCTAAGATGGTGTATGACAGAGGAACAGCATTAGGTAAACGTGTTCTTGCTCTTGGAGGAGCAAAAAACCATATCGTTCTTCTTCCAGACGCTAACCCTGAACTAGCTGGTGTTGGTATCAGCGATTCATTCACAGGGTGTGCGGGACAACGTTGTATGGCCGCTTCAGTTTTACTAGCTGTTGGTGAAGTTGATGCCCACATTAAAAAAATTATTGAAAGAGCAAGCTCACTGACTCTTGGAAAAGATATGGGAGCGATCATTACAAAAACTCAAGTTGAGTTTTTAAGAAATGCGATTGACCGCGCTGAAAAAGCGGGAGCAAAAGTTCTTCTTGATGGAAGAAAAGCAAAAGCTCCAGCGGGTATGGAAGAAGGAAACTGGATTGGACCAACGATCTTAGATAACATTCAACCGGGAAGCGAAGCTGCTCAAGTGGAACTTTTTGGACCAGTAATCAGCATCATCAGATGTCAGGATATCACTCATGCTATGAAAATTGAAAACAGCGTAGACTACGGTAACGCTTGTTCTGTTTTCACTCAGAGTGGAGCACTGGCCGAAAAAGTCATTAAGATGGCAAGCACGGGAATGGTTGGAGTGAACGTTGGAGTTCCTGTTCCGCGCGAACCGTTCTCTTTTGGTGGAATCAATGCTTCGAAGTTTGGACACGGTGATATCACAGGACATCACTCACTGGATTTCTGGAGCAACATTAAGAAAGTAACAATTAAATGGGAAAAACAAAACGACAACAACTGGATGTCGTAAACGAGGCAGTATTTATGGAAAATATGAGCGAAAAAAAGTTTAAAAGATCAGCGCATGTTGTTTTAACGTCTCACTCAAAGCAGCTTTATAAGAGCAGCTTAAAAATCAACTGGGGTGCTAAAACTCCAAAAGAACGAGGCCCAGTGATTGGTTCTCTTACAGACATTAAAGAAAGAAATGCGATTGGAACTCACAGCGGAAGTTATTCTGTTTACCGTGCGCTTTCAATTGCTCAGGGGTCATATAAAACTGATCACCGTCCAGACTTACACAACACAGAGTCGCCGGTAAAAATCGGACCTTACGCTTCATGGTTTGACCCTGAAAAAATGGTTTCGATTGATCCGTGGGGATTGGATGTTCAGATCAACTTTAAAGATCTTTATGACCAAGGTTACGACATTCGTCCTACGATCTCAGTAACTCAAGCTCACTTACAACTTCCAGAAATCCACGATGCGATTAAAGCAGGAAGACTAAAAATTGACGGCAAAATCGTAAAAGAAAACATGGACATCAAAGTCACGAAAGTAGCACTTGAGCCAGTCTGGTATCTTCCAGGAATTGCAAAGCGCCTTGGTGTTGAAGAAGGTGAACTAAGAAAAATTCTTTTCCAGGAAACTGGAGGAATGTTCCCTGAGCTTGTGACTCGACCAGATTTAAAAGTGATGCTTCCACCTATTGGAAGTACGACTGTTTATATTTTCGGAAACCCAGCAGATCTTGCTGATTCAAAAGTTGAACTTACTTGCCGCGTACACGATGAGTGTAACGGATCAGACGTATTTGGATCAGATATTTGTACATGTAGACCATACCTGATCTATGGAATCGAAGATGCTGCTCGCACTGCTCAAAGAGGTGGAGTAGGAATCATCGCTTACTATAGAAAGGAAGGACGTGCTCTTGGTGAAGTGACAAAGTTCCTTGTTTACAATGCTCGCAAACGCCAGGAAGGAGGAGACTCTGCAGCGACTTATTTCCGCCGTACTGAATGTGTGGCCGGAGTTGAAGATGCACGCTTCCAGGAATTGATGCCAGATATTCTTCAATTCTTTGGGATCACAAAAATCCACAACCTGCACTCAATGAGTAACATGAAATACAACGCTATCGTAAAAAGCGGTATTGAAGTTGTTAATAGAATCCAGATTCCAGCTGAGTTAATCCCTGCGGATGCTCAAGTAGAAATCGAAGCGAAAAAAGCTGCCGGTTACTTCACTCCTGGTGAAGTTAAAAAAGGTGATGCACTAGAAAAAGTTAAAGGGAGACCGATCGATGAGTAATACTGAAAAAGACCTGGATTTTCTTTTGTCGCCAAAAGCGATCAGAAGAAGTGCTGAGAGCATTCTTGAATTAACCCAGGCAGGGAAAACCCATTTTAACTACCACCCGGAAAAATTAAATGAAGTGGTGGATTACGTTGTTCAGGTGATTAATGAAAATTACCCTGATCACAACATTCCTTTTCATTCACGTTGGGGACACTTTAAAGTCGGCGGCATTAACCGTGTAGAAGCGCTTAATGCAAAAATTAGCAATAGAGATGCAATGGAGCAGGCGAGAATTAAACTCGACCTGGTTATCACGTCTGTTCTTCTCGATGCAGGTGCCGGAAACATCTGGGCCTACAATGAGAAATCGACAGGAAAAATTTTTAATCGCTCTGAAGGTTTGGGTGTCGCAAGTTTTTACCTTTTTATGGAAGGTGCTCTCTCAGAAGATGGTTCACTGAAAGCGACAGCAACAGGATTACAAAATTTAACAGCTGAAAAGTTGAAAACAGCTTTCCAGGTAACGGAATCAAATCCTCTTATTGGAGTTGAAGGGCGTTTAAGCCTGCTTAAGAACCTTGGCAAAACACTTGCTGATAAACGCGAGATTTTTCCTCTGGGAAGACCGGGAAGCATCGTGGATTACCTCGATACCCGTTATGGAAAAAACATCACTGGACCCGAGCTTCTAAGAGCTGTGCTTGATGGATTGGGAGAAATTTGGCCAGGAAGATTAAAAGTTGATGGTGTGAATCTTGGCGACGCATGGTCATACTCAAAAGTTCCAGGAGGCCTTGCGGTTTTCCATAAACTTTCTCAGTGGATGACTTACTCTCTTATTGAGCCGCTTATTGAAGCAGGTTTTACAGTGACAGATGTAGATAAGCTGACAGGTTTAGCTGAATACAGAAACGGTGGCTTACTGGTTGATCGCGAACTAATCACACTAAGAGATAAAAAATTAATGGAGGCCAGCCACAGACCGGATTCAGAACTCATCATTGAATGGCGTGGATTAACAGTGGCCTTGCTTGATCGCATAGGAGCTGAGGTGCAGAAGAAGCTTGGAAAATCTTCAAGTGAATTCCCGCTGGCAAAAGTTCTTGAAGGTGGAACATGGTGGGCCGGAAGAAAGGCAGCGAAGGCCAAAAGACCTGACAGTTCTCCTCCGTTAAAGATTGAGAGTGATGGAACAGTTTTTTAATTAAGTTTAATTTATTTAAGGAAATATTATGGGCCAGAAAATTACGATCATTAAACACCCGCTGTTAAGACACAAGCTGGGACATTTGCGTGATAAAAACACGAACTCGAATGACTTCCGTGAAATCACCAAAGAAATCTCGAAGATTTTAGCATATGAAGCAATGAGAGAGTGGGACCAGATGGAGCCAGTGGCCATCGAAACTCCGATTGCCAAGACGACAATTGAAAGAATGATCAACCCTCCAGTGGTTGTTTCTATCCTTCGCGCCGGAAATGGGATGCTGGATGCGGTATTATCGATGTTACCGATCGCCAGCGCTGGATTCATCGGGATTTACCGCGATAAATTTATTCACAATACGGTTGAGTATTATTTCAAAATGCCGGAAAATATTAAAGGCAAAGAAATTCTTCTGTGCGACCCACTGGTGGCAACATCGGACACGATTGTGGCAGCGATTGACCGCTTAAAACAATACGAAGTCGGCAAGATTAAAGTTCTTTGTTTAATTGCTTCGAAAATTGGTCTGGAAAAACTTCACTTTTTCCATCCAGATGTCGAAGTATTCACATTGAATGTAGAAGAAGAGATTAACGAAGTTGGTTACCTTGTTCCAGGACTTGGGGATGCGGGAGACCGCCTTTTCCAGACTAAATAGGAAAATTGAATGGTTACTCCATACATTATCGGTGTTGCAGGTGGAAGCGGATCTGGGAAAACTTATTTTGCCAGAGAGCTACAGAAAATTCTTGGCGATGAGAAATGTTCGATTCTTTATCAGGACAACTATTACATTGACCAGTCTGCAAAATTCGACGGTGATGGTGGATCAGTAAACTTTGATCACCCCAGCAGTCTTGATTTTGATCTTCTTGCTCAAGGGCTTCGCGAATTAAAGCAGGGCAAGAGCATCAAGGTTCCTCTTTACGACTTTGCTACTCACACTAGAAAAATTGAAACAATCGACTGCCATCCAAAGAAAATCATTCTGGTGGATGGCATTTTGATTTTAGACTCAAGTGTTGTCCGCGCAGCTCTTGATGAAGCCGTCTTTTTCGATACACCGGAAGAGTTGCGCTTTAAGAGAAGACTGGACAGAGATGTCCATGAACGCGGAAGAACGCCTGACGGAGTCAAAAAGCAATTTGAACTGCAGGTAAAACCAATGCACAACCAGTTTGTTGAACCATCAAAAATCTTTGCCCAAACAATTGTCAAAGATTTTGGTGATTATCACGAAGCGATAGAATTCTTCACCAGAAAACTGACTTAAACTTTTTTTGGAAAATTAGTCATGAAAAAATTTTTGATTCTCCTGGCGGGATTGTTATTTATTAACACCGGCGTCTTTGCGTCTACACACATTCTTTTCTTAGGTGATTCTCTTTCTGAAGGCTATGGGCTGGACGAAGAGCAGTCATTTCCACGCTTGGTGGAAAAAAACCTTAAAGAGAGAAAGCACGATGTCGTGGTCACTAACGGCGGAGTGAGCGGTTCAACTTCGGCAAGCGGAGTGACCAGGCTAAAGTGGCATTTAAAAAAGAAAACCGACATCCTGGTGTTAGAACTTGGGGCCAATGATGGTCTGCGTGGGTTAAAGCTTGCTGAAACTCAGAAGAATCTTTTAGCGATTATCAAACTCGCTAAAGAAAAAAATGTAAAAGTTTTATTGCTAGGACTTTTAATGCCCCCTAACTACGGAAAACAGTATGTGGCCGAGTTCGAAGCTATGT
Source organism: uncultured Bacteriovorax sp. (assembly GCA_964016365.1). Lineage (GTDB taxonomy): Bacteria > Bdellovibrionota > Bacteriovoracia > Bacteriovoracales > Bacteriovoracaceae > Bacteriovorax. The sequence continues at coordinate 17,351 of CAXHHE010000014.1, forward strand.
ACAAAAAAATCGCCAGCACGGAAAAAGTCGCTTTCCTTCCTTTCGTTTTAAATGATGTAGCGGGGAAATCTGATCTTAACTTACCAGATGGGATTCACCCGAATGCCAAAGGACACGTCCTTGTGGCCAAAACAGTAACTGATTTTGTGGAAAAAAACTTATGAGAATAGAAGTCAAAAATTTAAACAAGCATTTCGAGCAGGGTAAAAATACAATTCATGTTTTAAATGATGTTACCCTGGATATTAAAAGCGGTGAGATCATCGCTCTTCTTGGAAAATCAGGAAGTGGAAAAACCACGATGCTTTCACTCCTGGCCGGTCTTGATCGTCCGGACCATGGAAGTATTTCGGTTGACGGCACTGACCTGACAAAATTATCAGAAGAAGATCTTTGTAAGTTTAGAGCAGAAAAGCTGGGGATTGTTTTCCAGCAGTTTCATTTAATTCCTCACTTAACAGCTCTAGAAAACGTTCTACTGTCGTTTGAGATTAATGGCAATGAAGATAAAGACACAGCGATGAAGTGGCTGGATATGGTTGGCCTTAGAGAGCGTGCGAATCATTACCCTTCAATGCTCTCTGGTGGAGAGCAGCAGCGTGTGGCCATTGCCCGTGCTCTTTCTTTTGGCCCACCTTTACTTCTAGCGGATGAGCCGACAGGAAACCTGGATACTGAAACAGGTAAACACGTCATCGAGATTCTTTTTAATATGGTCCGCGAAAAAAAGACCACAATGATTCTTGTCACTCACGATGAGGAACTGGCCAGTAAGGCAGACCGCATCGTGCGTCTGATTGGTGGAAAATGTCATTTATAAAATTTTTCTGGAAAGACTTCAGGTCTGATAAATCGTTTAACTGGTTTTATGTCCTTTGTGCATCCTTGGGGATTATCGGTCTTCTCTTGGTAGAATCTTTTAGAGTAGGGATTGAAGATAAAGTAGCAAAAAACGCTAAAAACTTTATTGCTTCAGATCTTTCGATTTCGACCAGACGAGCACTTGAAGAAAGTGAAATTAAAAAAATTGAAAGTTACCTGGCTGAAAAAAAGTTTACTTATGCCAAATGGACAGAAACCTACTCTCTCGTCATGAAAGTGGTAGAGGGAAAAGAAGGTGAGCCATTATCAAAGCTTGCAGACCTAAACTTCGTCACACCTGAGTTTCCTTTTTATGGAAGTGTTGTCCTGGAAGATGGGGGAAGAAAAGGGCCAGGGGATTGGCGGAGTATCCATGAGAAACCTGTCCTTTGGATGAGCCGTGATCTTTCATGGGAATTAGGGATTAAAGTTGGCGATCAGGTAAAAGTTGGAGAGGCCCTTTTTACTGTTGGCGGTATTATTCTCCAGGATCAGTTCTCTTCTTTTAGAGGATTTAATCTCGCTCCTAAAATTTTTCTTTCTTATAACTTTCTTCCGCAAACGGATTTAATTAAGTTTGGTTCAACTGCGACTTATAGTTATTCGATTAAACTTCCATCTGAAATAAAGACTAAGGTTGTTCAAAAAGAGCTACGCAGCCTGATTGTCGATAAGGCCGTTAAAATTGCAGGACCTGAAGAATCAAGTCAGCAGATTTCTCGTTCGCTTAATCTGCTAACTGATTATTTAAGTTTGATCACTTTGATGACTTATTTATTGAGTCTGGTAGGCCTTTATTATTTCACTCAGCATTTTCTCTCTAAAAAACTCAGAACATTCTCTATCTATAAAGCAATGGGAATCAGGACGACTTTTCTTTTTAAAGTCAATTTTGTTCATCTGGTGTTGTTGACATCTATTGCAGTCTTAATTTCAACGACGATTGTTGTTTCGGCCTTGCCTTTTACCGGTGAGTATTTCACCAAGCTGGTTGGTGAAGAGCTTATTTTTAGACTTAATGGATTGGCCCTTCTTCGCATTCTTTCTCTTTCATTAGGTGGAAGTATGCTGGCCTTAGGACCTCTATTTTGGGGGGCATTACAAACACCTGTCGCGACAATCTTTCAAGATTTACCGGCAGAGTTAAAACGCATTAGGTTTTACTATTTTTTACCACTTCTTCTTTACGTGATTATCCTGGCGATTATCCTGGCCAACTCTATTAAAGTTGGGTCACTTTTTCTTGGTGGATTGTTACTTATTATCTTTCTGGCTGGAGTTTGTTTTAAAGGGGCCACAACTCTTTTAGATAAATCATCGGGCAAGCTGGCCTTTGTGAATCGTCATGCCTCAAGAACATTGAGCCGTTATTTTACATCATCATTTACGATCTTTATTTGCTTGTTAGTGGGGATGACACTTACGACTTTCATTTTCCAATTAGAAAGTTCACTCCGTGAAGAGTTCACTCAAACATACGGCGATCGAAGACCAGATCTTTTTATGTTTGATTTACAAGACACTCAAGCTGAAGAGTTTGACCAGCTGACAAAAACAGAAGGCTGGAACCGCACTATGTTTGCCCCAATGATTAGAGGGCGATTGATTAAAATTAATGGCGAAGCTACTCAAAAAAGAGAAGAGCCGGGAACGAGTGATCCTAGTTTTCAAACCCGAGAAGAAGAAAACTCAGAACGCATGAGAAACCGCGGGGTGAATTTAAGTTACCGTTCACACCTGTCTTGGTCTGAAACACTAGTCGAAGGAAAGTTTAACGGTGAGAAATGTGACATGGATAAAGGTCCATGCGAGATTTCACTGGAACGCTCTTACGCCAGAAGACTGGGAGCTAAAATTGGGGACAGATTAATTTTTGATATCAGCGGGATTGAGGTTGAAGGTGTTGTCACTAGTTTCCGTACAGTGAAGTGGACAAGTTTTGAACCAAACTTCTTTATTCTTTTCCAGCCGGGTGTTCTAGAAGAAGCCCCAAAAACGTACTTAGCTTCTATTAAAGTAAAATCTTTTGAAGAAAAGAGAAAAGTGTTCTCAAAGATGGCCGAGACTTTCCCAAGTGTTTCAATGCTGGAAGTTTCTGAGCTTGTCAGAAAAATTACGACAATCTTTGACCTGATGGCGATTGCCATCAAGTTTATTTCTTTCTTGTCACTCTTTGTAGCTTTCGTCGTTTTAGTAGCGGTGAGTTTTAATCACCTGGAACTCAGAAAGCGCGAAATGAGTCTCTTCTATATGCTGGGGCTTCAGACAAAAACGATTAAGCAGATTTATTCGAGAGAGTTTTCGTTTTTAACGGGATTCTGCTTTATTCTTTCTGTTGTTTTTGGTTCGGGGCTGACGTTTGTGATTATGAAAAATGTCTTTAACTCAGAAGTCATTTTAAGATTAGGATTTGTTGTACCGGTTATGGCGGCACTTTCAATTCTTCTTTTAGTGATTGTGAGTTTACGAGTCAACAAACTCGTGAAGAGTAAAAGTTTATTTTAAAGCTGTGATCTCAAGGCTTCGCGAATTTCAGGGGCCTTGGGAGTGCGCTTTAAAAAGTAACGAACACCGATAGCAACTTCAACTGATTGGTCAGCTTCATCGTATACAACATCGTCACTATATGAATTGACTGTGAATGGCGAGAACTTAACTTTTATTTTCCAGTTAGGATCATCTAGGTTTGCCTTATAGGCGTATTGGCCGTGACAAATTGAGCTTCCCATATCCCACGTATCGCGCGATCTCGCGGATGTTGCCAGTTGATCAGCACTCACAAGAATATTTGTTTTAGGTGCTTCATTTTTATTGTAGCCGTTGCAGTTACAGCTGTATGAACAGATCTTTTCTCCGGCCTTGTTATCGACTCCGGGACCTTTAGCGATGCATTTACAAACAAAAACATCGTGGGCCGCTTGCACGTTTCCTGCAATCGTTAGGGCGAAGAGGAAGAATGTCATAGTAAACATTTTCGTTAGCATAACGGCTCCACAAGTTTTTATGGACCAATCTTAACCTCCAGAGGGATATTTTGGGAGGGATGGATGTAAAAAGGGTAGAGCTGTCCATTCTTTATACAGTCTGGTAAAATGCCTCTATGACAAATTTTATTGTTATTTTCACCTGTCTTATTGCCGGAAACCTATGTAAAAAGGTGCGCCACTTTCCAAGTGCTACGCCACAGGTTTTAAACTCTTTTGTAGTCTATTTATCACTTCCTGCACTGGTCTTTGCTCAGCTGCCAAAGCTTCTAGTGACAATGGATTTTAGCGGTAACTGGTGGATGCCTGTATCAATGGCCTGGATGGCCTTTGCTTTTTCTTATTTAGTTTTTGGTTTTGCTGGAAAGCAATTTGGATGGAAGGACTCGACAACTGGAGCGTTGATTCTTACGGCAGGATTAGGGAACACATCTTTTGTTGGGTTTCCTTTATTAGAAGCTTTAATCGGCCCGCACGCACTTCCTATTGGGATTCTTGCAGACCAGCCAGGAAGTTTTCTTGCCTTGGCAACAATCGGTATTTTTGTAGCAGCTCTTTATTCAGGAGCTAAAATCACACCGCAATTTATTGCGCGCAGGATTTTATTTTTCCCACCTTTTATTGCTCTTTTGCTTTCTGTTTTTTGGTATCTGTTATTTGGAATAAATCATCCCCATGGCCTTGATCCTATTATACCGGCCTTTGAAAAGGTGGCCGCAACACTTGTTCCGCTGGCGGTTTTCTCTGTTGGGTATCAGTTGCATGTTGACCTGGCCGTTTTTAAAAGACGTTGGTTCCCGTTGATGATTGGCCTGGGCTTCAGGCTTTTAGTCCTTCCTGCTTTTTTTGCTTTTTTCTACATTAAGGTTTTAGGTGGGAGTGATCTAATCACACAAGTCACTGTGCTTGAGTCAGCAATGGCGACCATGATTACGGCCGCAGTTGTGGCCAATGAATTTAACTTAGATAATGAACTCACGAACTTGATGGTTGGCGTGGGGATTCCTATATCGCTTATTACTGTACCGCTTTGGAAGTATTTCCTGGGCTTTTAGTATTAAGCTGTCCACAAGCGGCCAGGATGTCATCGCCTTTTGTTGTGCGAATCAGGGCCGGAAGATTGTAGGTCTCAATAATTTTTTGAAAACGCAGAATACTCTCATCTGTAGAGCGTTCAAAATCAGAACCCGGGAATGGATTAAAAGGAATCAGGTTAATGATGGCCTGTCTGCCTTTTAGGAAAGCTCCCGTCGCGTGAGCGTCTTCTTCTGTATCGTTGAAATCTTTTATCAATAAGTATTCGTAAATTACATACTGCTTTCTCGCCAGAGGAATGGTGTCGATATAATCCATAACTTCCTGAAGCGAGTAGCGCTGATTAATAGCTGTCTCTTATACACATCTGACGCTGCCGACGAAGGCTTCTGTG
>CAXHHE010000015.1:0-22256 GCA_964016365.1 uncultured Bacteriovorax sp.
AGTATCTGAAGATTTTTTGAGTGCAGGGTCTTTTAAGAAATCATTATAAATCTTGGCAACGACAGTTGAATTTTGAGACAGAAGGTCATCGGCCTCTTCATCAAGAACAATATCCGTCGCAACCCCGCGGTCTTCAATTAAAGAATTGTCTACCATGCGGTGGGCGTGTCTTGCCGTTACACGCATTGAGATGTTCTGCGGTGGAACTGGCATATCAATGGATTCAAAAGCAGACTTCATATAACCAGTTGCCCAGACGTTGGCCCCTCCTCCAAAAGTAGAGTGGTCTGTTCCGTAGATTTTTACGCGGGCGTAGTCTTTCATAACCGCAGAGAAAAGGTCACATGAAGAAAAACACTCGCTGTTTGTCAGAAGAACAACTTTGCCAAAGTAGCTCTGAGAAACGCGTGAGAGATCAGAAATCGTCGTTAGGTTTCCTGGACCAACAAGAGTGTTGTTGTCTCCTTGAGGGAGCATCATTTTTAACCATGATGGGTCATCTTTAAACATAAAGCTCATAAAATCATTTGCTCTAACATAAAAAGGAATGTTTTTTACCGGCATAGCTCCAAAAAGAGCTGCCATCTTTTCTGCAAATGAAATTTGTCCACCATAGTTTCCGCGCAGGTCGATAACCAAAGCACTTGTGTCTGCCAGGTTTTGGGTCAGGACTTTTTTTACCTCTGCCACGGCAGCATTTGTTCCTTCAGGTGCATCAAAGCTGTCTAGTTTTAAATAGCCAAAGTTCTGTCCCTGGTAAGGAATCACTTTCCAGAAAAGGTTAGGGTGTTTTGTCGTATGGGGAGTACTCAGGTCTACTAAAGTTGTATCAGAGTTAAGAAATTTTTTCTTCACTAGTGGAAGCTTATTCTTAAAGAAGGTAATAAATTTATTTTTCCAGTTAAGGAAGAACTTCTTACGCTCTTTTAATTTTACTTCTCTTAAGTTCTCATCAGTCTTACCTGATTGAACTTTCTCTTCGGTTTTTTCCTTTAAACAATCAGGATTAAAACGCGCAATCCATGGAGCAACAACAGAGTATTCTTCTCCATTGGGTTTTTTAAAGGAAGCGGTAATTTCATTATCTTTTTGAAGGATTGATCCATAGTAGCTGCGGAAATAAAGATCAAAAACACCCTGAACGATAACGGCGTCAGGTGTTGAGGCCCCAACGGCTGCCGAGCGGGATTTAATATAACTTAGGGGAGATGTATTTTGGTAGCTTACAAGCTCATCTCCCGGTGTCAGCTTTTGAAGATCGGGAGAAAGATTTTTAAGGTTGAGGTTAACGGAAGTCACAATGATTTTGTTGGCCTTCATTTTTTGAAGAGAAAAACCAGTCAATGAACTATAGCAAGCATAAGGCTTAGGCAAATTGTAGTTTACATGGAAGTCGCGAACGCTGGTATAAATAGCCAGCATCCTTTGGTGGAATTCAACTTCATCCATTTCGTGGTAGCGGTCTTCAATGATCTTTAAATCTGCTAGAGGATTGGTCGGATAGATCGACATTTTATGTTCAAGGTTTACATAGACTTTGGAAAAAAGAGTTCTGGTATAAGAGATAATAAGCTCTTTATCTTCATCAGATAATGGCTTAAAGACAATCTGATTGCGGACATCTTTAAGTGGCCTGAACTGATTTTCTTCAGCGGCAAAAGCACCTGCAGAAAAAATCAAAAGAAGACAAAGTAATGACTTCATTAAACATCCTTTATTAAGAATAGATGTGATTAAAAGAGCAAAGCTTATGCCGACAAAAGGCTTCTGAATTCAGTACGCTGGAGGCGAAGTAAAGGAAAAGAATTGGTCAGTGGTTAAACTTTAGACAGTTTTAAAAGGGTGATTTCGGAAGAAATACCAAAGCGGTGAGCTGGTCCCCAGTACCCTGTTCCCGGGTTGACGTAGAGCCAGAGTTTTCCATGGCGGTTGAGGCCCTTGTAGTAGCGGTGGGCGATAGGGATGAGCAGACTAAAAGGAAAGAATTGTCCAGCGTGAGTGTGTCCGGAAAATTGCAATTGAAAGCCATATTTTTCGGCGTTCACATAGGGATCAGGTCTATGGGCAAGTAGAATATTAAAATCAGTTTTTTCCTGAGTTTCACGGGCCTTTTTTAAATCAGGGCGGTGTTCTTCTGAAAAAGATCTGCCTACAGGATCGGAAATACCGGCCACTAAAAGTTTAGCAGGGCCAACGTTGAGAACGCGGTTGGTGTTGATTAAGAGTTCAAAACCCAATTTCTTTAATTCTGGCAGTAAACTTTCGACACCCCAGTAATACTCGTGGTTGCCGGTGACATAAAAAGTTCCAAAACGAGATTGCAATTCTCCCAGTGGCCGTAAATGTTTTTTGATTGGTTCTGTATGAGCGTCAGCAAGATCACCAGTAATCACAACTAAGTCAGCATGAGTGGCATTTGTTTTTTTCACAACTTTATTGACGTAGCGGCTTTGAATCGTTGGCCCAATATGCAGATCGCTGATTTGGGCGATCTTTAAATTTTCTAACCCGGAAGGAAGATCTTTAATTGGCAAATCTACTTCGACAACTTTTGGGCCGCGAAGCACTTCAATAAATCCCAGGAATGTCACAAGAGCAGAAAGGGCGAGAATGATAGCATAACCGCGAGGACCAATAAAAAATTCGCCATCTTTAAACATGGAAAAAACAAAATGAACAATATCGATGGGAATAGAGATCATAATAAATGTTCCCCACCACCCCATAAAAAGTGAGCCAATCCACGTTAATACCATAAACCATTTGGCCTCAAAGGCATTAGGTTTGTTGCGCGAAATAAACATGGAAGAAATCATGAGTGCGAAAAAAACGGAGGTTCCTGCAAACATGATATAGGGGTGCGCAGGAGCGATCTGTAATCCTTTAAAACAGGTGTAGGCAAACAATGAAGAGAGGACAAATAAAAATGGAATCACATCTTTCTCACTGCCTCTCATCATACGAAAACGTCTTCCTAATGCAAATCTAAAATTGTGAATAACTCCATGCTTACTTTGATGTGACTTCCGTTTTTGCCCCTTTCTTTTTGGAATAATGTCCGTTCTTAAGAGTGAGCACCGCGTTTTATGCTCTTCGAATTTGGCATGCAAACTGCTTTTAAGAGTGAGCTTATGTTTCTTTAAAACTTAAGAAAAATTTCTACACGTCGTAGAACTTAAAACATGGAGGACTTTTATGAACCGCAAACACCAAGGACAACAGCCTACTAGGAATGCCAGCACTTCTTCACTTAATAGACAAAGAGGAGGCCAGTTTAATTCAACTTCATCATATGGACAAAATTATGATCAAGACCAAGAGTATGAAACAAGTGGACAATACCGCAATGAAAATAGAGCAAACTACTCAGGCACAACTAGTTCGTGGGGAGACGATGCTTATGAGGCCGGAAGGGCACCAAGCTTCAGAGACACAGATTATGACCTGGACGGAGCTACTTATGATCGTCCAGACAGACACCAAAGAGGAATGAGCTCTTCTTACGATTCATATGAAACAAATGATCGCAATAGAACGCCATCAAGGTTTTCATCACTAGATGATGATAGATCTTCTTATGGAAGATCATTTAGCGGCCATAGACCAGAGAGAGGGCTAGGTCAGGATAGAGAAAGATCTTGGGATAGACCTGAGAGAAATTTTTCAAACAGAGGTCTTGAAAGATCAGGATCATCTTCTGAAAGATTTGGTTATCCATCAAGCATGGATTCTTGGGGGCATCAAGGTCAATACGACCGCTATCAATACAACTCTGGAATCGGTCGTCAGGGACAATCTGGATGGATGGGATCTTCTTCATATGGAGAAGGCTCAGTAGACCGCGATTACGATTCACAAATGGGAATGGGGCATTCAAGCTTCACAGGAAAAGGGCCAAAAGGTTACAAACGTTCTGACGATCGCATCAAAGAAGAAGTTTGTGAAACGCTGGCAAGAAACCCAAGAATTGATGCAAGCGATATTGAAGTGAAAGTCGAAGAGGCCTGCGTGACACTTTCAGGAACTGTTGAAAGTAAAGAAATTAAACGTGCTGCTGAAATGGCCATTGAAAACCTTTCAGGCGTAGATGATGTAAAAAATGAAATCAGAGTTAAAAGAGCAGACGACTCAATGTTTGCTTCTTCGGCCGGTGGAAAAAATGCAACATCATCAAGCTCTAAATCATCAACTTCACAGTCAAAAGGCTCTGGTCATCTTTAGTCTGCGATAAATATTTTAATAAGGTCCCGGATTCGTCCGGGGCTTTTTTATTAAGATTTTATCAGGAACGAGTTGACTGAATCTTAACGAGACAAGACAGAGTTTTTCTCGCAATCTTTAGTCAATGAAGATGACAGATTTGCACATTCATTCGACTTACAGTGATGGGAAGCTAACCATTCCTGAAATTGTCGACTTGTATGGCAAACGAAAGTTCAAGATCATTGCGATCACAGACCATCTTTGTGAAGAGGAATCTTTTTTAGGGAAAGCGTCTAATTTCCTGGATAAAACCCTGACGAAAGAAACCTTTAACTCATACTTAAAAGAAATCGAACTCGAAGCTAAGAGAGCGATGGAGATGTATGGGATGCTGGTCATTCCAGGTGTAGAGTTCACTAAAAACTCACTGTTCTTTAAGCGCTCGGCCCATGTTCTTGCTTTAGGTATTAAAGAGTATGTGCCGGCCGACAGAACGATTATTGAACTATTGGATGAAATCAAAAAACAAGGCGCTGTCTCCATTGCAGCCCATCCCGTATCAACCAGAGTGGTAGAACATCAGACTTTCCATCTTTGGGATAACCGCGAAAATTTACGCGATAAATTTGATGCCTGGGAAGTGGCAAGTGGTGCGCATTTTTTTGAGGAAGTTTTTGAAAGTGGCCTTCCTGTGATTGCCAGTTCAGATTTTCATCATCCCAAGCAAATCAATTCGTGGAAGACCATGATTGATTGTGACCTAAATTTTGAATCAATGGCGAAGGCCATCAGAGAGCAAAGAATTGAATTTATAAACTACTCCGAGTTCAATTCGAAATCCGTCAGGCTCCAGCAAGGTCTTGTGTTCGAAGGTGTGCACATTTAATCCTTGCTGGAGTTTTTTATTTTAAACAGCTTTTACAAACTGAACATCAATTGAAATACTGACGTCGTCACCGACGAGTAATCCACCTGCTTCCAGGGCCGCATTCCAAGTTAAACCGAAGTCTTTGCGCTTAATCTTAGCTGTGGCACTCGCACCAACCTTAGCATTTCCCCACGGGTCTTTTAGCTCTTCTGTTGGCCCGTCAACTTCCAGAGTCACTGAATTAGTCACTCCATGAATAGTCAGGTCTCCAACAATTTTTAAATCTCCACCAGATTTTTCAAAGCGAGTCGATTTAAAAGTAATCGTTGGGTATTTTTCTACATCAAAAAAGTCAGCACTTTTTAAGTGAGCGTCTCGTTGCGCTTCGCGAGTATTGATGCTTGCTGCTTCAATTGTAACGTCTACAGAAGAGTTGGCCAAATTAGCTGCGTCGTATTGAAACTTGCCGCTTAATTTTTCAAATCCACCGTGAACTTTAGCGATCATCATGTGTTTAATAGAAAAGTTTGCTGAAGAGTGAGAAGGGTCGATGTTGTAAGTATTCATATAGTCTCCTTTTGTATGTGAGGTTTGTTTTCTCTCTTGTAACTACTTTATCGGAGATTGAGATATTTTATTAGATAGGAAAAACTGGAATTATAATTCAGCCTAATGTATAATCATTTCCATGGATTTCAATGAAGTAGCGATATTTATCAGTGTGGTACAAGAGGGAAGCTTTAGTCAGGCGGCTAAAAAGCTGGGCATGCCCAATTCAACCGTCAGCGCAAAAGTCTCTAATCTCGAAAAAAGATTGGGAGTAACACTGATTCAAAGAACAACCAGAAAGTTAAATATCACTCCGGCCGGGCAGGCCTACTTCAAAAGATGCATCCAGGGATTAGAAGAAATCAAAGCTGCTGAATCTGAAATCGCAGCAGTTCAAGGAGAGCCTCAAGGACTCCTGCGCATCACTGCACCTAATGAATTGGGAAGCAGTATTCTTCCTGGCATTGTTTCTCAATACACTAAAAAATATCCTAAGGCGCGCATTGAAGTTTTATTAACAGATAGAAGGGTAGACCTGCTGAGCGAAAATGTAGACCTTGCGATTCGAGCAGGAGAGTTAAAAGATTCCAGTTTGATTGCCAAAAGAATTGGGACTCTTTACTTTGCTCCATTTGCGTCACCAAAATACTTAAAGACAAAAGGAACACCGACACATCCTCGCGAACTTCGCAATCACAGCTGTCTTCAGTTTACACCGATTGGAGTGGATGAGTGGAAGATGACGAGTGCTAAAGGTTCTCTAAATGTTCCTATACCAGGCCGCATCCTTATTAACGATATGTTTGCTTTAAAAAAAATGGCCTTGATGGATGATGGTATTGTTTTTCTTCCTACCTACTATTGTTATCAAGAGGTAAAGTCCAATAAGCTTATAAGAATTTTACCAGAGTGGAGATCGCACTTAACTCCTATTCACTTTGTTTATCCAGCGCAGAGATTCGTGACGCCAAAACTTAGTGCCTTTATTACTCTTGCAACAGACATCATCAAACGCAGTTTTGAAGATTACGAGATTTAAAAAAATTCTGTTCAAATACTTTCAGCTTCTTTAGACTTTTATTAGTTCTTTCTCTTTTCCTTATTAATTCACAAGGAGTGTAACTGATGAAGCGTAATGTTATTTTGGTGGGGCTACTTTGCTTAGCTACCATGTTTGGTTGTAACAAAAAATCAGATGAAATTAAAATTGGTGTTTATGGACCGTTCTCAGGTGGATCAGCACCGATGGGTGTTTCAATGAGAAACGGTGTAAAGATCGCGATCGAAGAGATCAACGCTGCTGGCGGTGTTCTTGGTAAAAAAATCGTTATGATCGACCGTGATGATGAAGCGAAAAACGAGCGTGGTGGACAAATCATGCAAGAGCTTCTTGATAAAGAAAATGTTGTAGCGGTTCTTGGACCTGCTAACACTGGTGTAGCGAATGCTTCTACTCAGTACACACAACAAAAGAAAATTCCTCAAATCATCAACCTTGCTGCTGGAGCAAAGGTAAATGAATTCTTCGCTACAAATCCTGAAAACTATATTTTCAGACTTGCAGCTGGTGACGATGTTCAGTCAAAAGTTATTGTTAACCAAGCACTAAAAAGAGGAGCTAAAAAACCAGCTCTACTTTGTGATGACACTAACTACGGACAGAACGGACGTGAAAAAATGGAAGCAGCTCTTGCTGCTGCCGGTGTAAAACCGGTTTACGTTGGTAAATTCAAAATTAAAGACACTGACATGACAGCTCAACTTCAAGAAGCAAAAGCTGCAGGTGCAGACGTTATCCTTGCTTACGGAATCGGGCCTGAGTTAGCAGCTGTTTCTAACTCAATGGATAGAATTTCATGGAAAGTTCCAATGATCGGATCATGGACTCTTTCTATGTCAAACTACACAACAAACGCTGGTAAAAACGGAAACGGAACAATGATGCCACAAACTTTCATTGAATCTAGTGCGACTTCACCAAAACAACAAACTTTCCTTAAGACTTATGCAGATAAGTTCAAAGAATCTCCAATCTCTTCAGCGGTTTCAGCTGCTCAAGGATACGATTCAGTTTACCTTCTAAAGCTTGCTATCGAGCAAGCTGGAAATACTGAAGGGCCAAAAATCAGAGAAGCTCTTGAAAACCTAAATGTTACTTATGAAGGTCTAACTGGAACATACAACAAGCCGTATTCATCAACAGATCACGAAGCAGTAAAAGAAGCTAACGTTCTTCTTGGTATGGTTCAAGACGGAAAAATCATTTCATCGGAAAAATAAAAAATGACTGAAGTTCTACAACTTTTAATTTCAGGTTCAATTCAGGGCATGATCTATGCCCTGATTGCATTTGGATACAACCTGACGTTCTCTACTTCAAAAACCATTAACTTCTCTCTCGGGCAAATTGTAATGCTCGGAGGTGTTGTGGGCTACATCCTTTATGTGAACATGCAAAGCGGCCAGCACTCTGGTATCCCTTTCATCGTTCCACTTATTGCCGTTTTATTGGTGGGGATGCTCTCGGGTGCATTAGTGCATAAGAGTGCAGTTGAACCATCTCTAAAATTTAAGTCAGAATACACCTGGATTCTTGCGACCCTCGCGATGGGGATCATTATGAAAAACGGTGTAGAGCAGCTTTGGTCGACAGGGGATTATAAAATGCTCTCTCCACTAGGGGATGACATTTTAAGATTTGGTGGAATCGGGGTTTACGCTCAGGAGATTTTAATTGTTATTGTCTCTCTGGGAATTGTTTGTGGAGTGGAAATCTTTAAACGCAGAACAATTTACGGTAAAGCGATCCAGGCAGTAAGTGAAGATAAAGCGACAGCAAGCTTAATGGGGATTCCTGAGAAGTTTGTTATCACTGTCTCTTTTATGATGTCTGCCTGTATTGCTGCCATCGCCGGTCTTTTAGTTGCTCCACTAACTTTCGTTTCCGCTTCAATGGGAACGGTTTTAGGGATTAAAGCTTATTCAGTTTCCATCATCGGTGGTCTTGAATCAGGTTTTGGTCCGTTAGTCGGAGGATTAATTCTGGGAATTTCTGAAGCCTTCACAGCGAGATATATCTCGACGGGGTATAAAGAGATGCCAGGATTTATTTTCTTAATCATTGTTATTTTATTTAAACCAAACGGATTGTTTGGGAAAAAGATCATCAAGAAGGTGTAGTCGAAATGGAAAAAGCACAACTGACAGGTTCGCAAAGAACCATTAAACTCCTTCAACTTCTTTTGATTCTTGTTCCTTTTACTCTGCCGTTATGGGTTCAGAACGAATACTACGTTCACAGTATCTTAGGACGAATCTTTATTTATACCATTCTCGTTGTATCCCTTGACCTGGTTGTCGGATACATCGGAGACATCTCTATTGGTCACGCCGGTCTTTTTGCGGTTGGTGCTTACACGATGGGTGTTCTTAACTCAACAGCAGCAGCGAACATGGGCTCAACGATGACTCTCTTTTTAGAGTGGCCGTTTTTCCCTGCGCTTATCGCTTCTGTGATTGTCACCGGATTTTTCGGTTTCCTTCTTGGTTTCCCGTCGCTTAGAACCTCGGGTCCATACCTGGCCGTAACAACGATTGCTTACGGACTTATCATTTATACTTTTATTAATGAGCAAGAAACTCTAACCAACGGAACTAAAGGGATTCAAATGGCCCCTTTAAAGTTTTTTGGCACATCTTTTAACGATAACAAATTTATCTGGTTGGTTTATCCGTTTCTTCTTCTCGTTATGTACTTTAAGAGCAACCTTTCAAAAAGTTTTTGGGGGAGAGCATTCGAGGCGATTAAGTTCAGCCCGATTGCTGCAGAAAGCTCTGGGATTTCAAAAGTACGTTATAAACTTACGGCCTTCATCATGTCGGCCTGTATTGCTGGTCTTGCCGGCGCACTTTTCTCTCATTTAGACAGTTACATCGCTCCCAACACATTCAGCATGGACTTCTCAGTTCTTGCTCTTATGGCGCTTATCTTCGGTGGAGTTCGCTCGACTTTTGGTAACGTTGTCGGGATGGCCCTGGTAGTAATTCTTCCGGATCTATTCACATGGTTTAAAGATTACCGCCTGATGGTTTTTGGTCTTTTACTTCTTTTAACTCTTTTCTTCCTGCCAAATGGTCTTGCGGGATTGATGAAGACATTCTTCCCGAATCTTTTTGCCAAGAGACTTCCAGTTTTTACAGCAAGTGATAAATCAAAAATCGAATTCCAAATTGAAAAATGCAAAGACGGTCACACTCCTTTATCGCTGGATAAAGTAGAGATGCGCTTTGGCGGTCTGGTTGCTGTTAACCAGCTTGACCTGAAAGTAAAACCAGGATCAATCCACGGACTAATGGGGCCAAACGGTTCTGGAAAGTCGACAACTGTTAACGTTATTACTGGCCTTTATAACCAGACCACTGGTGACGTAAATGCTTTTGGTAAATCAATCGGTAAACTAAAGCCGCATGAAAGAGCAGAGATGGGAATCGCCAGAACATTTCAAAACCTTCAGCTCTTTGGTGACCTGACTGTTTTAGAAAACGTGCAGGTTGGTTTACATAAACACTATAAGTCTTCTTTCTTTGCCGTTCTTTTAGGACTCCCTTCGGTTGCCCGTGAAGAAGAGCAAAAACAAATTGAAGCTTACCGCCTGCTTGAATTCGTGGGCCTTGATAGCCTAGCAAATGAGCAAGCAAAGAACTTAGCTTACGGTCAGTCGAGACGTCTGGAAATTGCCCGTGCCATGGCCTTAAGACCAAAACTGATTCTTCTTGATGAGCCGGCAGCAGGACTAACGACTCTGGAAATCAACGAGTTCAACGAAATTATTTTAAAAATTAAAGCTGCCGGAATCGCTGTTCTTCTGATTGAGCATCACATGGATATGATGATGAAGATCTCGGATGAAATTACTGTACTTGATTTCGGAAAGAAAATTGCTGAAGGGAAACCTTTAGACGTTCAAAAAGATCCAAACGTTGTTAAAGCGTACCTAGGGTCTGAAGGGGCAAGCCATGCTTAAGGTAGATAATGTTGGTGTAAGTTACGGTGGGATTAAAGCCGTTAGAGGTGTGTCCATCGAATTAAGGCCAGGAGAGCTGGTGTCTCTGATTGGTTCAAACGGTTCAGGGAAAACCTCACTTCTAAGAGCGATTTCTGGCCTGGTCGATATTGATCAGGGAAGTATTTCAATCGATGGAAAAGATCTCTCTGGAATCAGTGCTCATGACCGCGTGAAAATGGGTCTTGCTCATTGCCCTGAGGCCAGAAAAATTTTCGGGCAACAAAGTGTAATGGATAATCTTCTTCTGGGAGCATTCCTGCGCTTTAAAAAAGAAAAGAAGAGTGAAATCAATCAAACAATTGAAGAAGTTTTCAATATCTTCCCAAAACTTAGAGACCGTCAGAATCAACAAGCGGGAACAATGTCGGGTGGCGAGCAGCAGATGCTAGCAATTGGAAGAGCTTTGATGTTAAAACCAAAGATTCTTATTTTAGATGAGCCATCAATGGGTCTTGCACCGGTTATTATCGACGAAGTATTCAATGTTGTTGGAAGAATTAAAGAAACGAGAACGACATCTATTCTTTTAGTTGAACAGCTTGCTTACCGTGCACTTCAGCTTGCTGACCGCGCTTACGTACTGGAGCAGGGTGTGGTTCGTATTGAAGGAACAGGAAAGGAGCTTCAGGATAGCCCGGAAGTTAAGAGTGCTTACTTAGGTGGTCATTAAGAGTCTTCACTCTGGATTTTGATATCGAGAGAATTTTTAACAAAGTCATCAATCAATTTTTTTTCTTTTTTATTTTTGTTGCGCTCGGATTTCATTAGAAGTCCGCGCGCTTTTTCTGCTTGTTCTTTGCTGATCGGAGCGTACTCACGGCCCTTAGTCCAACCGTAGCCCCATGAATAAGAAGCATCTCCAGGGCGTCCGCCAAAACGCACACCAATGTACATGAGAAAGCCACTTAGTGATGAACCGGTCATCTTCACGCACTCTTTGAGCTCTTCGTCTGATTTCTTTCTTTCATCATCTGTTCCTCCGATCCAATAGTGAAGGTCGTGAGTAAAGCAACAACCTGCCCACTGCTCAGGGTTTTCTTTTTTCCCATCAGGCCATTCAGAACAATAATCCGTTGTGAAAGGAACCAGGACTGGACTTTCACTTAGATGTTCGTTTTGACGAATGGGATTTGGGCTTAAAAGAGCGCACGATGAAAGAGAGAGAAGTAAAAGAAGAGTGAGGAAATGTTTCAGCATAATTTAAATATCAACGGCATTGATGATTTTAATTTTATTGGCCGTATTCTTTCCTTCTTTTAACATTCTTTCAGTCAGGACTTCAATAGGTGTAGCGAAGCTTTTTTCAATTCTTTCCGGAAGTATACTTGAGAGAACTTGGGTTATTTTGATTGTCGCTTTCTCAAGCGGTCGGCTGGCCTTTCTTTCACCCATAAGTAGACCTGGTCTCATCAGGATTAAGCGGTTTAAAGAAAGTTTTAAAAGCGCTTCTTCGGCTTCACCTTTAACTTTGTTGTAAAAGATAGAAGAGTGAGGATTCGCTCCAGCAGCGGAAATAACAACGAGAGATTGAGACTTATGATATTCAGCTAGCTTTCCAAAATTAACAACAGCATCGAAATCAACTTTTCTAAAGTTCTCTTGAGTGCCGGCGATCTTTATTGTCGTTCCCAGGCAGCAAAAATAAAGTTCACCTTTAAGTTCGTCCACATGATTCATGAGATCAGCGAAGTCTGAAACGATAACATTTTTTAATTTGGGATGGGTGAGATCAAGAGGTCTCCTGGTGGGAGCAATCACCTGAGTTACTGATTGGTCTTTTAAAAGTTTGGATAAAAGCAGGGCCCCTGTGAGCCCTGTTGATCCTGCTATTACTGCAATCAAATTATTGTGCTTTCGCGATAGCTGTACCGTAGTAAGAAACAACTACTGAACAGAATTTTCCGTCAGCTCCGGCCCATGTGTTGTAAGTTGCCGGGCGTTTGCTTGTTTCATCTACAGTGATTTGAACGAATGTAGGAGTTGTTGCTGCGTTTGAAACAACACCACAAAGCTCAGCTACTTTGCGCTCTTGATTGATATAAACATATGAAGTGATTTTTACAGATGGCCCTTCAGCAAAAGCGCTGAAGCTTAATAGAGCAAGAGAAAGAAGCATAAGTTTACGCATAAAAACCTCCGAGTTGTTTTTTCTTCTTCTTAAAAAAGACCTCTCATAGGATAGCGCAGGCGGGGGAGTCAGTATGGGGAGTTTTCAATCTTTTTCTTACAAATAAAAAAGCCCTCTTCCGAGGGCCTTTCTTACTTCCAGCTTGATGGATATTTGTAACCTTTAAATTTATTTTTGGCATAAGCTTGAAACTCTTTTGAATTCAGCGCTTCTTTAACCGCTTTAGCAAAATCACTTTCAACTTCCTTAGATCTCACAACCGCCCAATTGATGTAAGCGTCGCTTTTTTCTGCCATTAACTTCGAAGTTAAAGACATACCCGAGCTAACGACATAGTTACCATTGATGATCGCGAAGTCCACATCTTGAGTTGCTCTAGGGATTTGTGCCGCTTCAAGCTGAACGATCTTGATGTTCTTTGGGTTTTTGACGATGTCTTTTGGTGCAATTTTAAACGGGTCGAATTTCTGAGGAAGTTCAATCCACTTTAAATCAGCTAAGATTAAAAGAGCGCGTGCGAGGTTTGTCGGGTCATTCGGCATGGCCACAGTGCTGCCATTTTTAACTTCTGAAAGTTGTTTTAGTTTCCCCGGGTAAATCCCAAGTGGCGCTGTTGGAACTTGAGCAATGGGAGTCAGGCTTAGGCCTTTTTCTTTGGCGAATTGCTCTAAGTATGGTTTGTGTTGAAAAATATTCAGGTCTAATGAACCTTCTGAAAGAGCGATGTTTGGCTGAACATAGTCAGTGAATTCTACTACGCGAACCTTGTAGCCTTTCTTTTCTAAAAGAGGCTTTAAGCTCTCTCTTGATAACTCAGCAAAGTCTCCAACAGTAGCACCGATAACTTTTTCAGTGGCACTCATTGCAGGCGTTACACTTAATAAACTCATTAAAGACAAAAGTAACAACTTCTTCATCACTAACTCCTAACGTTTATCTAATTTTCGTGAAATATAGTTTCCGATCATTTGAATGATTTGAACAAAAAGAACCAGTCCCAAAACAGTGACAATCATAATGTCTGTCTGGAAGCGGTAGTAACCGTAACGAATCGCCAGGTCTCCAACACCTCCACCACCGATAATTCCGGCAGCTGCAGAGTAAGAAAGGTAACTAATCGTTAAAGTCGTAAAACCTAAAATGAGTGGGGATCTTGCTTCTCTTAAGAGAACACTGAAAACAATCTTGGGAAGAGTGGCACCCATTGATTGGGCCGCTTCAATCGTCCCGCGAGGAACTTCCAGAAGAGCAAGTTCAACTAATCTGGCAAAATAAGCGATACCGGCAATCGAAAGAGGAACAGTGGCGGCAATGGGACCGATAGTCGTTCCAACCACTACGCGGGCAAGAGGTCCGGCCGCGATCATTAAAATAACAAAAGGAAATGAGCGGACGATGTTAACTAATCCACCAACAATAAAATGAAGTGTGTTGTTTTTTAGCAGGCGCTCTTGTTTCCATAGATATAAATAGATACCGATCAATCCACCAAAAAGAGTGGAAGTCGTTAGACCTAGAATGAGCATGTAGAACGTTTCTAAAACAGCTTTTTGCAGTTCAGGCAAAAGTGAGATGATATTTTCCATTAGAAATCCCTCACTAGTGCTTTACCGTATTCTGTCTCTGGAGAGATCGAGCCGTTTTTAACTTCCAGAGTTTCCTGAATCTTTCCATCTTTAAAAAGCGAAACGCGGTGACAAAGTCTTTTAACGACTGTCATTTCGTGAGTCGCGATAACAATGGTTAAATTTAATTTCTTATTTAAGTCGATTAAACAATCCAGGATTTCCCCCTTGGTTAGAGGGTCAAGAGCGCTGGTTGGTTCATCGGCAAGAAGAACTTTGGGATGATTGGCAATGCTTCTGGCAATGGCCACTCTTTGTTTTTGCCCGCCTGATAAAAGAGCAGGGTAGGCATCTTTTTTTTCTCGCAATCCTACGAGATCGAGACATTCTAAAACGCGCTTTTCAATATCTTCTTTTTTCCAGCCAGCAATTTCCAGAGGAAGAGCGACGTTATCGGCAACAGTTCTGTTGGCCAGCAGATTGAAGTGTTGAAAAATCATTCCTACTTTTTGTCTGACTAAACGAAGTTCTGCCGCATTCTTTTTTACCAGATCAACACCTTCTAAGAAGATGTGTCCGCTGGTTGGGACTTCAAGCAGGTTAAGGGTTCTAAGCGCAGTTGATTTCCCCGCGCCTGATAAACCGATAAGACCATAAACTTCACCGCTTTTGACATTAAAGCTGATATTATCCAGAGCTTTGGTTGCTCCATGTTTTGCACTATAGGTTTTAGAAACTGAATCAACAACAATCATAATTATTCTTTTAAAAGATTTTTATGCAGGCCTTTTACAATTAATTGGGCCGAAGAAAGGTTCGTGGCCAGCGGAACATCATGAACTTCACAAATTCTTAGCAGTGAAGAGATGTCTGGTTCATGGGGGTGCATTCCTAGTGGATCACGCATGAAAATCACAGCGTGGCATTTTCCAGTTGCCACTAGAGCAGTGATTTGAGCGTCACCGCCTAATGGTCCTGATAAGTAACGTTTTACTTTAAGACCAGTCTGCATCACCATTTTTCCTGTTGTAGAAGTAGCGACGAGATTAAATGTTTTTAGAAATTCAATGTTATCTTTTACGAAGCTGATCATATCAGCTTTTTTTCCATCGTGAGCAATAAGGGCGAGAGTTTTTTTCTTAGGGGATGCCATAGGGACCTGCTTCTAGAGTTATTAGAAGCAGTATAACGCTTGAAGGGGCTTTCTGACAATTAAATGAGACCCACTTCTTTAAGAATTGCGTAGGCCTTATTGCTCTTAGCTTCGTCTACATTTTTCGGGTAGTTCTGTAGCCAAATGTCTACTAAAGCTTTCTTGCTGTCGGTAAACATTTGTTGGAAAGTATACTTTTCAGCTGCATCGGCAGGCTTCTTTTTTGACTGGGCCACAATGCTCTTTAAGATCCCTTTATTGCTCTCTAACACACTCAAGGCCTTGGCCGGATCATTGTCATAGTAAAGAGCGATATTAGCTTCAGCTAATACCCGGGCCTTACTTGCCTGGGCACTAATGTGGGCCGAGTCTTTATATTGCAGGGCCATATCAAGGTTGGCTTGTTCATCCTTAGAAAGTTTTGGGAACTTTGATTTAAGGATTTTTGCCATTTCAGTTCCAACGGGGGCCATGATCCCAGCATTAGCACGGGCAAAGAGAATGATCCCACTTTGGCTTTTGGGATTCTCTTTGATGTAATTAATAACGGCCTTAAGCGACTGGTTGTTGTTGTAAGTGACTTCACCCCAGACAACGGCATCTTTTACATAGCTTTCTGCACCGGCCTTATTAGATTCATATTGACCTGAACAGATTTTGCAAGAGGCAGCGACAGCTTCTTTGGAATCATCTGTGCTTGGAAGACAACATGTCTCACACGAGTAAGGATATTCGATTCCTTCACCGTGGCGGATTCCCAGATTGTGAAGCTGTTCATGAAAGATTGTTTTGGTCAGTTCAGCCACTTCTTCTTCTGTCCCTTTTCCTGGTTGTTTTGGATAAGCAGGTGAGAGTGAAATAAAGGGATGGTTCGCTTTTGGATTAGTGATCTTATCTTCTTTGGAAGTTGAAGCATGCCCCGCAGTTCCTTTCCAGTCATAGCCAGCTTCATTACAGACAATACTAACGTGGTCTTTTTCAATTAATCTTTTTAGGCCCATCAGGTTATTGAGAGCACCATTGGGAGCTTTAGGATTGGCCTTGGTATTTTTTTGAGCAAGATCGCTTAAGCAACTAAACCCTTGCCCCATTGATTGAGACATAATCGAAGAGAAGGTTTTAACTCCCCAGCTATTAAAACAAGATTGGTGGATCTTATAACCAAAGTCCGTTTGAACAAAACCATTGTTAAGTTTTCCCATCGCCTTGGTGATATCGCTCTCAAGTAAAGTGGCAGCGTTAAGAAAAGGGGAGATCGTTGGATCGCAGGCTTCGCCTTTTTTCTGTCCGATGACTTCATGATCAGTAATGGTCTTGTCGTACTTGCCATCGCCGTCAGTATCGATCTCAGTTGTTGTGATAAAGAATTTTAATTTTTCATTGCGGTAAACTTTTAATTGGCGGTCTTTTCTGGTAATGATCTCTACTGGTTCTGTGTCACTGACATAAGATTTATACTCGCGGGTCTCATCCATTTTGCCGTCGAAGTCGAAGTCTTGTTCTTTTTTTACCAGCTCGCCATTTTCATAGGTTTCAATCAAGTCGATCTTTTTATCATCGTTGTAATCGTATGAGACGACTTTCGTTTTTCCCGAAACTTTTTGTGAAACAGGGTTTGAACCTGCAAGAGCAGGGTAGGTAAAGAAGTTGATAAAAATGATTGAGTATGCAAGTAGAGTTTTCATCTCTTCTAGTATCGGAGCGTCAATCTCTTTTATTAAGAGTTGTCACGTTTTTGGGAGAATTGGCGTATAATCTTTTTTGGTAATCAATAAAATGGGAGTAAACATGAAAACTTTGATTTTAGCTTTTTCTCTTTTAAGCACAAGTGCCTTTGCCAAGGAATACAAGATGCAGGTAACTGAAAAAGGTTATGAGCCAAGCACGCTCAAGGTAAAAGCAGGGGAGCCAGTGACATTAAAGATCACAAGAAAGACTAACGCTACTTGTGCCAGAGAGATCACTGTTCCTTCTCAGAAATTAAAAGTAGATCTTCCACTGGATAAAGAAGTAACAGTAAAAGTAGCAGCACTACAAAAAGGTGAGATCAAGTTCGGTTGTGCAATGGATATGATGATTGGCGGAGTAATGATCGCAGAATAAGGCAGAGAGTTTCCTCTCTGCCCCTTTCTTTATTAAGCAGCGTTTTTCTTCGTTCCGTAAACTTCTTCTTCAAGCATTAGGATAATGTCAGACAGGTTGTCAGCTTCTTTAAACAGAAGCTCCGACTGGTTCGCCGTTTGGTGAACAGTTTTAGTGTTGTCCTGAGTTGTAATATCCAGCATATTCATTGCATCTGAAATGTTTTTTACACCTTTAGACTGCTCTTCAGCTGCAACTGTTACATCTCCCATCAGGTGCTTTACTGATGAAACGTTGTGAACGATCTGATCAAGGATCTCTTCACATCTTTCAGCAACTTTTGTCCCGTGATCTACTTTTGCTTTTCCTTCGTGCACTAAACTCTCAACGCGTTTTTTCGTTTCAGCGATGATTCCAGATACACTTGAAATAGATTTTTCTAAAAGTTCATTAATCTCTTTAGAAGAGTTACCACTCATTGCCGCCAGGTTACCAACTTCTTCAGCTACAACGGCGAACCCTTTTCCCATATCTCCGGCACGGGCCGCTTCAACAGAAGCGTTGAATGACAGAAGTTTTGTCTGAAATACGATGTCGTTAATCACTTTTGTTTTCTCAGAAATATCCTGAATAACACGGATGATTCCTTCGATTTCTTTGTTACTATTTTCAATTTGAAGAACGATATCATGATTACTTTGTCTGATATCATCCATCGACTGGCGCATTTGCTCTACAGTGCGCTTTCCTTCAGTCGCGATTTCAAAACTGTTATTGGCCTGCTCAGAAGAGTTTTTAGCGTTGTCGACACTCTTAACAACCATGGCGCTGATTTCTTCCAGCGTTGTCGCCGTTTCCTGAATCGCTGAAGCCTGCTCTTGAGTGGCACTTGAAACCTGGAAAGAAGCATCTTTAACAGTGTTACTTCCGTTTCTTGTTACATCTGCAGATTCTTTTAAGCGGTCAGCAAGAGCGATAATTTTCCCCGTGATCTTTCCAATCAGGAAATACCCGATAAGTAGAGCAGAGAAGGCAAGAGTTAAACCGATGGCAGAAAGAATTCCAACTTGTTTGTAGATTGGGCCAACGATAGCAGCTTTTGGAATGGTGACTTCAATGTACCATGCTTCATTATTCATGTTGATTTGAGTCAAGATACTCATGTTGTGTTCATCGAGAATGATCTGTTCTTCTTTATTTTGAAGACGAGAAGCTTTGTATGGGACATAGTTATCAATTTTTTCAGTGAAGATATTTTTTAACAGTCGACCTTCATCACCAGTGAAGCCAACGATTGATCCAGCTTTATCATAAATGATGATGCGAGATCCCTTTGGAAGATTTTTTGTATCAGTTAAAGTTTGAAAGAATGTTAAGTCGACATCAGCTCCAACTTCACCATAAAATTTGCCATCTTTAATGATAGGAGAAGCAAGTGTGATAAGAAGAACAGTCTTTCCGTTAACTGGATATGCGTAAGGAGCAACGATAACATCTTTCTGCAGTTTTTTAGGAAGTTGGTAATAGTCACCTGGACCTTCTTTATCATAATCAATCAGGGCTTCAAGCCTTACTTCTTTTTCTGAGACTCTGGTGATATAAGGAACAAATCTCCCTGATGCATCTGAAGGAACTTTACCTGCGTATTCAGCATCTTTACCATCAAAAGCATTTGGCTCCCATCCTGTGTTGAACCCAAAAATGGTTGGGTTTGCAAGGAATTGAACCTTCATCATTTCCATAACCTCTTCACGATTAACTTTCATCGGGTGATTTTTATCTTTTGTCTGCGCTAGGTTTCTGGCAAACGAGCGAGTCACTTCGAAGGCCTGTGAAATTTTAAATTCGATTTCAGAAGCTACATCTTCAGCATATTTTTTTGATTCAAGTTCAGCTTTTTCAAAGAGCTCATTTTGAAGAGAGTAGGCGCTGTAGGCGGTAAGAGCGATAGAGACTACGAAAATACTGGCCGCGGCCCAGGCCAATAAACGGAAGTTGAGAGATTTTTTCATTAATCCATCCTTAGAGGTTGAAATATACAGATGGTTCCTGCTCGTAATTTAAGAAAATTAATTTATAAGTAAAAACCAGTTGATGAGAATCTTAATAGTGAGAAGCAAAGTAATTTAAATCACAATGGAGGACTCAAGGGGGAAATGTTTTAGTCAGGATTAAAAGAGTAAGAAATACCTAAGCAGATTTAGTTGATGGGAGATGAGAAGAGACTAGTGCTTGTCTGAAGTGAGTTGAACAATTCTTAAAAGTAGAATTTTGCTTATATTGAAAACATGATGAAAAAATTGCCGAGATCATCACGGAATTTTCTAAAAGTTTTTTAAAGATTGAAAAGTTTGTAACACTTTTTGTAACACTTTTTTTGTCTATGGTTTGAGAGTGAATATTCTTAGAAAAATATTCTGAAAAAATAAGCTCAAGAGAAAGTAGGACGTTGCTAGATATTTGTCTTATCAAAGTAATGAAAAAAAAATTTAGTCAGGATCCTTATATTCTCCTTAAGGTAAAATTTTATTTTCCTCAATAATTCTTTATCTTTTATTTAGCATTGAATTTTTCCCATAGGTTTTAGAATGTTACGAGATGAAAGGTTTTTGGTTCAGTAAAGGATTTAAAACAGTAAGTAATGCGAGCGGTTTTAAAGTGATTAAGTTTATTTTTTCTTCTTCGATATGAAATTTGAAAAAGATTAAGTCGTGCAGATTAATTGAAAAAATATAGGCCACATCTTCGGGAGACTACATGGAAGCAGTAAAGAAAAAAGAAACGTTTCAGAGTGAAGAAGAATCTATCCACATTTACAATGCTCTTAACAAAGCACAGGCGATTATTGAGTATGACCTTAATGGGATTATTCTTAATGCTAACGAAATCTTTTTAAAGCCATCTGGTTATACTCTTGAAGACCTGAAAGGAAAGCACCACCGCATTTTTTGTGATGAAGAATATGCAGGAAGCTTGGCCTACAAACAATTCTGGGACAAGTTAAGCCGTGGAGAGTCTGATAGTGGTGAGTACAGACGTTTTGGGAAAGGTGGTAAAGAAGCCTGGATCAGAGCAACTTATACTCCAGTATTAGATGAAAAAGGAAAACCATATAAGGTTATGGTTTTTGGAATTGATGTCACAGCGGAAAAAATGCAGACATCTGATTATGAGAGTAAGACAAATGCCATCAACCGTGTTCAGGCAGTCATTGAGTTTAACCTTGATGGGACAATCATTAAGGCCAATGATAACTTTACTGGCGCTGTGGGATACTCGCTTGATGAAATCAAAGGTAAACACCATAGAATGTTCTGTGAACCTGAATACGCAGCAAGCCCAGAATACAAAGCATTCTGGGAAAAACTAGCTCGTGGTGAATTCGATGCCGGAGAGTATAAGCGTTTTGGAAAAGGTGGAAAAGAGATCTGGATCAATGCTTCTTATAATCCAATCTTTGATGCCAGTGGGCGTCCCTATAAAGTTGTAAAGTTTGCAACTGATGTCACTGCGGCCAAAATGGCCAATGCAGATTTTATAGGAAAGATTAAGGCCATTGATAGAGCGCAGGCCGTAATTGAATTCAATCTCGATGGCTCAGTCATTGTCGCCAATGACAACTTTCTTAAGACTCTTGGTTACACAATGGATGAGATTAAAGGTAAACATCACCGCATTTTCTGCGATCCTGCTTACACTGGAACGAGCCAATATGCTCTATTCTGGGACAAATTAGGACGTGGGGAATTCGATTCTGGACGTTATAAGCGTTTAGGAAAAAGCGGGAAAAATATCTGGATTCTTGCTACCTACAACCCGGTTTTTGATATGAACGGAAAACCATATAAAGTTGTGAAGTTTGCGACAGACATCACAGCCCAGGTTGAAAAAGAAGAGTCGATCCAAAGAATGTCGGAAGATTTTGCAAAAAGTGCATCGGAGTTAAAAGATGTAACTGAAAAAGCAAATAACGTAGCAAAAGGAGCACAGGCCCTTGGAGCGACGACAGAGGAAATGAATGCATCAGTTGAAGAACTGACAGCTTCAATTAATTCAATTGCTCAAAACACGAAGAATGCTGATGGAGTGGCCAAAGCAACATACGCAGAAGCTGAAGTGGGAACAAAAGCAATTGGAAAGGCAATTGAAGCGATGGAGCTTATCAGTAAATCGTCAGAAGATATCAGTGAGATTGTTAAAGTCATTAGCGAGATTGCGTCTCAGACCAATCTTCTTGCTTTTAACGCGGCCATCGAAGCGGCAAGAGCTGGAGAGCATGGTCTTGGGTTCTCAGTTGTTGCTGATGAAGTAAGGAAGTTGGCAGAAAGATCTTCTCAGGCGACAAAAGAAATTTCAAAGTTGATCAATGAATCATCTAAGAGAGTGTCGCAAGGAAGTGAGATTTCAAAGCAGGCCGGTCAGGCGTTTGAAAAAATCGTTGCTGGTGTTAATAAAACAACCCAGTCGATTTCTGAAATCTCGAGTGCGACTGAAGAGCAGTTGTTGACGGCAAGAGAAGTAAGCTCGGCGATCCAGCAAGTGGCCGATGAGACTGAAAAGTCTGCTATCGCTTCAGAGTCGATTGCGACAGCTACAAAGATGCTTTCTGTAGGAATTGATGAGCTTAATAAAACAATTGCTG
>CAXHHE010000016.1:0-21741 GCA_964016365.1 uncultured Bacteriovorax sp.
TACACAGAAGCCTTCGTCGGCAGCGTCAGATGTGTATAAGAGACAGACTAAAACAGTGTTGCCCAGGTCGCGAAGAGTTTTAAGTGTCTTAATTAAGCGGTCGTTGTCTCTTTGGTGAAGTCCGATACTTGGTTCATCCAGAACGTAAAGAACACCAGAGAGAGCAGAACCAATTTGAGTTGCGAGTCTGATACGTTGAGACTCACCCCCAGAAAGAGTCATGGCACCGCGGTTAAGTGTCAGGTAGCTTAGACCGACATCATTTAAAAAGCGCAGGCGCGAAATGATTTCTTTAAGGAGCTTTTCTGCGATGATTTTCTTTTCACCGTCTAGCTTGATGGCATTTAAGTACTCAAAACAATCAAAGATTGAAAGCGTGCATAGATCCATAATGTTTTTGTTACCAATCTTAGTTGAAAGAGCAATGCGGTTTAAGCGCAGTCCCTTACAAGACGGGCAACATTTAATGTTCATGTATTTTTCTAGTTCAATACGGACTTTATCCGACCCACTTTCCAGATACTTTTTCTCCAGCCATGCTGAAAGTCCCGGGAAGGCCTTAGAGAACTCGAAGTGCGAGTTTTCTGAAGTAAATGAATAGCGGTAAACTTTATCTGAACCATTAAAAAGAATGTCTTTAAACTTCTTTGGAAGTTTTCTAAAAGGCAGGCTTACGTCTGCACCTTCTTCTTCGGCAATGGTTTCGACCATTTTATAAAGGAATGAACTCTTTTTAGAGATTGGAGTGATGGCACCTTCTAATAGAGGTAAGCTTTCATCAAAGATCATCAGGTCAATATCGAAGATCTTTGTTTCCCCTAACCCGTTACATACTTCACACGCACCAATTGGCGAATTGAAAGAAAACAGGCGCGGTTCAAGCTCGGGATAAATCTTATCCCCATTAGTTGATTTGTTGTGCTCAGAAAAGTTCAGGACCTTGTTGTCATTAACCAGGATTTGAACATTTCCTTCCGCAAGCTTTAGAGCGTACTCAATCGAGTCGGCCAGGCGTTTTTCAACATCGTCTTTAAGCACGATACGATCGACAACGATATCTAACTGGTATTTTCCTTTTGGAGCTTTAATATCTTCATCAAGCTGAATCATCTCGCCGTTTAAGCGAGCGCGGGTAAATCCCATTGTCTGAAATTTACTTGAGATTTCTTTGAACTTAATTTTGTCGTTATAAGGAATAGGTGCCAGGATTTGCAGTTTTGCTTTATCTCCTGCTTTTAAAACTTCTCTCGTGATCTGGCTTGGCGTGTATCTTCTGACTTCCACACCCGTGTCAGGATCATAAAGTGTTCCAATACGCGCATAAAGAACGCGCAGGTAATCGTAGATCTCAGTTGTTGTTCCAACTGTTGATCTTGGGTTTTTACTAGAAGTCTTTTGGTCAATCGCAATCGCCGGACTTAGGCCTGTGATTGATTCCACTTCAGGTGGTTGGTACTGACCTAAGAATTGTCTGGCGTAACTTGAAAGCGATTCAATATAACGTCTTTGCCCTTCAACATAGATTGTGTCGAAAGCTAAAGATGATTTCCCCGAACCTGAGGGCCCAGTGATAACAGTAAGAGTATTTTTCGGGATGCTGATAGTAACATCCTTCAAATTATGAACCGCTGCTTTTACAACGTTAATTTCGTTTATCGACATATTTCATAACCTCGAAAGCTTGTTTAAAAAGAAAAATCAGGCCGGTTGGGTTAGCTTTATTTTTACCATACAAATCGAAAGCCGTGCCGTGATCAACGCTTAGACGTAAAAATGGAAGCCCCATAGAAATATTAAGTCCAATGAGTCCATGCATCGCTTTGAATTGGGCAAGACCTTGATCGTGAAACATATAAACAAATAACTGCTTCTTTGTTTCATCGTGATGCATATGAAGTGTATCACCAGAATAAGGGCCTTTGAATTCTAATGTGTGTTTCTTTTTTAATTGGTCAATGGCAGTAGTGATAATTTTATCTTCGCTGCCTAAGATTCCGTTTTCACCAACGTGCGGATTGATTCCTGAGAAGATCACTTGTTCATAATCAAAGAAATATTTTTTATAAAACTCAATCGTCGTATTGGTTTTCTCAACAATCAAATCCGTCGTGATGACTTTTGTGACGTCTTTGAGCGCAACATGGTCAGTGATTAAAAGAACATTTTGTGAAGTTCCTTTAAATGTCATAGATATGTTCTTGTTGTTGAAATACTCACGGAAAAACTCCGTGTATCCGGCCAGGCTTTTCCCGTCATGAATCAGTTGATCTTTTGAAGTGGGAAGAGTCACCAAAATATCTTCAGGCTTAATCAGGTTTAGAACATGTATCAATGAAGATGTTGAAGAAGGAATTCCCTTTTCTGTTTTTGGATGAAGAGTAATGAGATCTTTGAAATTATTTTTTTTAAAACCCAGGTCTTTAAAGTTTGCGTTTAAGTCCTGCTCATTAACAACGAGTGTGACAGCTTTCTTCTCTCTTTCTGAGAGAAGTAAAAAGGCCTTAAGAAAGATCTCGAGACCAATGCCCCTTTCGTGTCCTTGAGTTACATAAATCATCTCTTAATTCCATTAGAGAGAAATTTTAATGTAGTGCTTGTTTCTTTCTCTTTCAAACCACACAGATGTTTCAGACTTTACGGCCTTTTCAAAAAGTTGATCTTTGATCTTATCTTTTTGAGACGCGAAAGCTTCAGTTTCTACCAGGTCTTTTTTCCCAAGATAGAAAACGTGGTACTGATTATTGATAACAATTGGAGTTGTTAGTGCACCTTCATCAGTTTCTTTTAGAAGATTTTTAAGCTCAGTTGTGACCCCTTCTTCACTGATGTCTTCAAGGTTAGTTACCGTCAGTGTTGAGTAAGCTTCAGGTAAAATGCCGTTTATGCGGTATTGTTTTACGATCTCTTCCATCTGACCTTTGGTTGGTTTAGCAACAACGTCTTTTCCAACAGCATAATCAATCAGGGAGTATTTGAAGTTAAGTCGTGAGTCTTTGATGTTGTTTTTATAGTAAGTGTTTTTTACATCTTGCTCAGAGATAGCAATAAGTGGAGAGACAACGCGGTTAACGAAGTAGCTGTACTCGATAGCCTCTCTTAATGTTTCAAAGTACTCATCAAATGAAGTTCCTTGTTGCTTTAAAAATCCCATCAAGGATTTTCTATCAACACCCAGACGCTCCTGGTTTGATTTAATTTGTGCTTCAACCTGATCATCTGTAATCGTGTATCCAAGCTCAGAGAGTTTGGCGCGGATTAAGTATTTGTTGATTGCAATCTGTAGAAGTTCGTCATTTGAGTATGCGTTTTTGTCATAGATCATCGGAGCAACGTTCTTTTTGATTGCTAGGTTGCTGTTGGTTCTATTGATTTGTGAAAGAGTGATGATGTTGTCGTCTACGATGGCCGCGATTTTATCGAGAAGTTTAGCTTCGGCGGAAAGAGAGATCAGAAGAGTTGCGAGAAAAAAAAAGCGACTTGCGAGTTTCATTTTAACCTACTAAAACTTAAAACCTTATAGGGTTATTAGAGTAAGTTATCTGATATTACTACGCAAGTCGCAAGGCTATTGTAAGCTGTCTATTTTAACCATTCTTTGTTAACTGTAATTTTTGCACCTTTACGTGCGTCAGCAAAGTACTCTTCAAGGATCTTGTCACGTTTTTGGTCGTAAACAATCTTCTTGTATAGTGCTGG
This sequence comes from uncultured Bacteriovorax sp., assembly GCA_964016365.1. Taxonomy (GTDB): domain Bacteria; phylum Bdellovibrionota; class Bacteriovoracia; order Bacteriovoracales; family Bacteriovoracaceae; genus Bacteriovorax. The sequence continues at coordinate 3,697 of CAXHHE010000016.1, forward strand.
GTCAACTTCTTTCCATTCCTTAACCCCTAGAACTTTAATGATGTGATACCCGAACTGAGTTCTTGTTGGAGGTGAAATGTATCCGTTAGCTTTTCCGTTGATTGCTCTGAAGTATTCTGGAGCGTATTTAACTGCTGGAAGGTAACCAAGGTCTCCACCTGCTGGTGCAGTTGAGCTTTGAGAGTACTTGTTAGCAAGTTCCGGCCATTGTTGTGGTTTTGATTGAAGTTGTTTGTAAACTTCCAGAGACTTTTTCATTGCCTCTTCAACTTCGGCCTTATCTGGAGCGACTCTTACGCGGAAAAGGATATGAGCTGTGCGGTATTCTTTGTTTTTAGCATAGTAGTCTTGCGCTTCTTTGTCAGAAACCTGAATACCTTGAAGTTTCTTTTCCAGGTCTTTTGAAATCATCGCATGGTAAAGAACATCTTCCATTTTTGATTTAACGATTGGGTCGTCTTGAAGTTTTTGTTCTTTTGCTTTTTTGATCCCGATTTCACGGTTGATGATATCGTTAAGAACTTTTTCTTTTGTAACGATTTTATCCGAAACAAACATCAGGTTTTGTTCAAAGGCCTGATCAAGTTGTCCTTTCTTAATTTCCACACCATTAACTGTTGCAACAATAGCTTCAGGGTTAGTGTTTCTTGGGTTCGTTGCTGGCTGCTCTTTATCTTGAGCGTAAGCCGACACTGAAAATGCCAGGGCAAGAATCGATAAGTAATTTGATGTCTTCATCACTATTATCCTCAGAAAAGTTAATTCTTTAACACGCAATAATGTATGTACTTTTAATGATAGCAGAAAATAAAAAAAGGTAGTGTAAATTCCTGAAAAATTGCTCTAGTGGAGCATTTTACCGGTTTTAGTCTATTAATAAGATCAGCTATTTTTAAGAGATCGAGGAACGCTATGATGGAATTAAATGCTCACTAATCGTCTTCGAAAATTTGAGTAAATCATTCTGGGTAACCGCTGTTTTTTGGTTATAGATGACTCGATAATCTGGAGTAAATTGATAGATTTTTGGTCTTGAGATAAAGAAGTTCACTACGCGGTCGCGCAGGTCTGTGTTGGCCTCAAGAAATTGCTTATCAAATTTTAATGTAATGGCCGTTCCACCAACTTGAACCGATTTTAGTCCAAGTGTTTGCAGGAAAATTCTCGTTTCTAAAACCATAAAGAGATTTGAAAGCTCTTCGCTGAAAAGTCCGTAAACATCCTGGAATTCTTCTCTGATATTTTCCAAAAGTTGATGAGTTTCACAGTTGGAAAGACGTTTGTACTGCTTTAGGCGCTCGCTTGCATCACTGATATAGTGATTTGGAATGAAGGCCGGAAATGGAGTGAGGATTTCGATATCCTTTTTAAGAATTTTTCTTTCACCACGCAGTTCATGGATGGCATCTTTTAGAAGTTCCATATAAAGCTCAAGTCCAACTGCTTCTACGTGTCCAGACTGTGTTGCACCCAAAATATCACCGGCCCCGCGGATTTCTAAATCGACAGAAGCGATGTTAAAACCTGAGCCCATATCGGCGTAAGTTTGCAGAGCGTGCAATCTCTTTTGGGCAATAGTTGAAATCTCACGCATGCGTGGAACAACGAAGTAAGCATAGGCCTTTTTATCTGAGCGCCCGATTCTTCCGCGCAACTGATGCAGCTGTGCCAGACCGTAAGTGTCGGCGCGGTCGATGATCATTGTGTTGGCGTTTGGAATATCAATCCCCGATTCAATAATGGTGGTTGCAATGAGAACTTGGTACTGACCGTTATAAAAAGAGTTGATGCGGTCTTCAAGTTCTTTTTCACCCATTTGCCCGTGAGCAAAAGTGATTTTTGCTTCGGGAACAAGTTCTCTGATTGAGGCTGCGTACTGTTCAATATCGCTTACTTTATTGTGAACAACAAAGACTTGTCCCCCACGTTGAAGCTCTTTTTGAAGAGCGTTCTGAATGGTGAGTTCGTCTTCTTTAATCACATAACTTTTAATTGACTGACGTCTTGGTGGTGCCGTTTTTATTAGTGATAAATCGCGCAGACCAAGGAAGGCCATTTGCAATGTTCGAGGAATCGGAGTTGCTGTTAAAGTCAGGAAATCTACGGAAGCTTTCATGAGTTTTAGCTTCTCTTTGTGTCCAACACCAAAGCGCTGCTCTTCATCGACAATAACCAACCCAAGGTCAGAGAATTTTAATTGGTTTGACAGCAGTTTGTGAGTCCCGATTAAGATATCGATCTCCCCTTTTTCTGCTTTTTCTAAGATTTCTTTAGATTCTTTGGCCGATTTAAAACGCGAGATGAATTCAATGCGAACCGGGAACTCTTTAAAGCGTTTTGAAAAAGAGTTGTAGTGCTGAAGTGCCAGGATCGTTGTTGGAACAAGAACGGCAACTTGTTTTTTATCTTCGACAGCTTTAAAGGCTGCGCGCATCGCTACTTCTGTTTTACCGAAACCTACGTCACCGCAAACCAGGTAGTCCATCGGCACCGGCTTTTGCATAGCTTCGAGCACTTCTTCAATTGCGCGCGCCTGATCTGGAGTTTCTTCAAATGGGAAGGCCAGTTCAAACTCGCGGTATAAGTGATCAGGGGGAGAAAAAGCATAAGCGACAGAAGACTGTCTTTCGGCCTGAAGTTTTAAAAGGTCGAAGGCCAGAGCTTTGGCTGATGTTCTCGCTTTTGCTTTAAGAACCTGGAACTTGTTTGTGCGAAGACTATCCGACTTTAAAGCGGCAGTTGCATCAGCATGTTTTTGAATCAGGTTTAACTTATAAACTGGAACATAAACTTTATCGTTATCGGCGTACTTTAAAACAAGGAAGTCACTTTTATCACCGGCGATATCTAAGGCCTCAAGCCCCAGGTATTCACCAACACCATATTCACTGTGAATAACGTAGTCACCGCTTTTTAAGGTGGCCAGTTGTTCAGCGAAAAGATCGAGGTCAACTTTCTTATATTTTTGCGCTTTATTTTTTTTAGCAGCAAATAAGTCGCCATCACTGATGATCAGAAACTTCTCGCCTTCATAATAAAAACCTTCAGAAACTCTGAATGGCAAAAATTCGATTCTCTTTTTTAAATCACCGGAAAAACCTTGAAGGTCAATCAAGTGCTGAATTTCATTTTTTGATGAATCACTATAAGAAGAAAAATAAATCTTTCCCTGATATTCAAAATGCACTTTGATAAAATCGAGTGCGGCTTTAATGTATTCAGGTTTTGAAAGAGCTGGGTTGATGTGTTCATTTAAGAACGTTTTTGTCTTAATTAAACGCAAATCAACTGAGTCGGAGATTTCACCAAAGGTCATGTTGAGGTTGAGTTGATCAACTAAGATAACCTTGCTGTCTTTCATGTTGTCGATGAAAGAGAAATCATAAATTTTATTGAAAATCGGAAGAATGTTTTCGCTGTTGATGTTCTCTTCAGCGTTTTCAAACTCAAAACGCATTCCTTCTGCGTACTCAAGATAAGCTCTTTCCGTTTCATTGGCGTTTAAGATGCTGACTTGAGTTTGCGCGAGATCAAAATAATGAAAAATTGTTTCCGGGTCTTTGAAAAATAACGGCACATAAACCGGGTAGTTTTCAAAAAGGAGCCCGTCACTTAAGCGTGCAAAAAGTGCTTTCCTAAATTCAAATTTATTTTTAAACGCAGGCCCAGGTTGTGGAAGATTTTCTCTTAAAGTCACAGGGAAATCGTGATGGGCCAGGATCCCTGCGGCCGGAGTAATACAAACAGTATTTATCGAATGATCGCGCAAAGTTTTCTGCGTATCGAGGTCGATGGCAAAAATACTTTCGATCAAATCATCGAAGTATGAAAGCCTCACCGGGTTGCCACCAACCGGATAGATGTCGAAGATCTGCCCTTTTTGAATAAATGTTCCGGGTTCTTCGACTGATGTGGCCGAAGAATAACCCATGCTCACCAATTTTTTTGCGAGGTCAATTGGTGCGATGATGTCATCCGGCTTAATGATAAAACTAAATTCATTGAAGAACTGTCTCGGAGGTGTTCTGAGTGAGAGTGCTTCAAAGCTTGTGATGAGAATAAATTTTGTTTTCGTTTGATCGAGTCTGTTGAGTTTGCTCAACACTTCAAGTCGATCATAGAAGCTTTTTTCAGAGGAAATCACTCCGGAATATGGCGACGCTTCAAGTCCCGGGTAAAACATTAATTCTATGTTGTTTTTGCTCTGGGCCAATTGAAGAGAGTTGAAAAAATCTTCGGCTTCATCGTTCGTAGGGGCAATAATGAGTTGTGATTTTTTGAGAAATAATTTCGCATTTTCTCGCAAAAATGTGTTGAGAATGAACGACCACTGCTCCGTGGTTGCACCGTATAAATTTAGTGGAGATGAAGCATGTTCATCCCATTCTAAAACTTTTTGAAGCAGGGAATTAAAGTGACTCATATGACTATCATTTCAACTAATAAAACATTTCCAAGATATTATATTTTCGTGTAATCTAAGGAAACTAAAAAATAGGAATTTTTTTCTCGGAGATCAAGATGTCGACATTTAATCTAGACGTCTACATGCCCGTCGTAATTTTAATTGCGCTCGCACTACTTGTGGCAGGTGGATCACTCTTTTTGGGGAGCTTAATCCGCCCTCATAACCCAAACAAACTGAAAGAAACTGCATATGAGTGTGGTGAGGAACCAGTTGGTACTGCTTGGGCGAACTTTAACATCCGTTTCTACGTTATCGCGCTAATCTTCATCATCTTCGATGTTGAAAGTGCTTTGATGTTTCCTGTAGCGGCTGTGTTCAAAAAATTCAATGAAATTGGAATGGGTGGGACGCTTCTTATGTCGATCCTTACTTTCGTTCTTGTTCTTGTAGCTGGGATTGTATACTGCTGGAAAAAAGGCGACCTTGACTGGGTTAAAAGCTTTCAGCACGTCAACCAGGATGCACCTACTTTCGGGAAAAAGGACTAGGCATGAATTCAACTGTAGTATCTTATTTTGCACAATCGAATGAATTTCAAAACGTAGTTGGATGGCTTTCAAAAGTTTTAGGCTTTGATGCTTCATCACTCGTTGCTTTTATTATCTTCGCAATCTTCGCGCTCATCATCGTTGGAGCTATGGCAACAATCGGTGGTCTTGGTACATACGCTGAAAGAAAGATCTCAGCCGATCTTCAAGCTCGTATGGGTCCAAACCGCGTTGGTCCATTTGGTCTTCTTCAGTTCCTGGCCGACGGGGTGAAGATGATTCTGAAAGAAGACATCATCACTACAAACGCAGACAAGTTTACTTTCAACCTTGCTCCTGTTCTTTGTATGGTCGGTGTTTTTGCAACTCTGGCCGTTGTTCCTTACTCAAGTGGTTTCATGCTGGCGGATCTTAACGTTGGTATTTTCTATCTTGTTGGTATGGCCTCTCTTGTGGGTGTTGGTGTTTTCCTTGGTGGATACGCTTCAAACTCAAAATGGTCTATGCTTGGTGGTATGAGAGGTGCTTCACAAATCATCTCTTACGAAATCCCGGCGACAATCACAATTATCTCAATCGTTCTTCTTGCTGGTGGATTATCAATGAAAACATTGATCAACGGCCAAGGTGGAGCACCACACGAGTGGTTCCTGCTTCACAACCCGTTTGCTTTCATCGGCTTCTTTGTTTACTTCATCTCAGCTCTTGCTGAAACAAACCGTGCACCATTTGACTTACCTGAAGCTGAATCTGAACTAGTTTCTGGTTACCACACTGAATACTCTGGTATGAAGTTCGGTCTATTCGCTCTTGCTGAATACATCGAAGTTTTCGTTGTTTGTGGTGTTGCTGTTGCCCTATTCCTTGGTGGATACAAAGTTCCTTTCGACCTAGGGTCTGGAGCGATCCTTGTTGAGAAGCTTGGCCTAGATGCAATGCTTGCTCAAAACGTTGGACAGCTTCTTGAACTTGGAGCTTTCTTCACAAAAACTCTGGCTCTTTACTATGTAGTTATCTGGGTTCGTTGGACGCTTCCACGTCTTCGCGTTGACCAACTGATGACTCTTTGTTGGAAATACTTAACTCCAATCGCGATTTTCAACCTATTAGGTTGTGCGATCTGGATGTATGCATTTGATGGAAAATCAATTTTTACTTTAATTATGGCAGCTGCTTCTGGCGGCGGTGCTCATCACTAATTAAAGGATAGGGAGAATACTGTGTTTTCAAATACACTCTTTTTAGTTTCTGCATTACTCACTATCGGTGGGGCAGTGGCAGTTGTTGTGAGTAAAAACCTGATGCACGCTTGTATCTACCTTCTTGCTTCATTATTTGGAGTAGCTGGTCTTTACGCTTGTATCGGAGCTGACTTCCTGGCGGCAACTCAGTTAGTTGTTTACGCTGGTGGGGTTATCATTCTAATGCTTTTCGCGATCATGCTTACAGGTGGTTCTGGAAACCGCGTAAATAAATATGGTCTTGAGAAAATCCCGGCAATGGGTAACCCAAAGACTTTCTTCTTTGCTGGTTTCGCGGCTCTTGTTTCAGCAGCAGTCCTTATTAAGGTACTGGTTCCTGTTTTCAGAAACAGCGGAACTCTAGTTGCGACAGACAACGCTCCGACAGTTGAAAGAATCGGGACACTTTTGGCCACAGATCACATCTTAGCTTTTGAAATTTCATCGGTTCTACTACTGGGCGCTCTCATTGGTGCAGCAGTAATTTCTAGACCAAGGAAAGAAATCCATGATTAGTTTAGGCGCCTACTTAGGCATTTCATTCATTCTATTTCTTTGCGGCGTTATGGTTATGGTCGCAAGAAAAAATATTATCGCGATGTTATTAGGGATCGAGTTAATCCTTAACGCTTCGGCGCTGAACTTCGCGGCTTATACAAAATTCGCTAACGGCAATCTTGAAGGACACATTATGAGTCTTTTCATTATTGTTATCGCTGCTGCTGAGGCTGCGGTTGGATTGGGGATCGTTATCAGATTCTTCCAGTTAAGAGAAAGCATCCATATTGATGATGCAGCAACACTACAGAACTAATATAAAGGTAAGGATATAGAGACTATGGATTACACAATCTCAACCGTTGCACCTATTGTACTACTGCCGTTCTTTGCTTTCGTGATTAACGTTTTCCTGGCAAAACGCGTTCCGATCGCAGCAGTTGCACTAAGTACGTTGGCAATTTTCGGTTCATTTATTTACGCTTTAAGAATCTTCTTAGATTTTCAAAACGTATATGCCGTTAACTACCACATCCACAAAGTTTTCACTTGGTTTGACTTAAGTGCCGGTGAACACCTGTTTAAAGTAAACATGGGTATCTATATAGATAACATGACAGCAACTATGCTTTTAATGGTGACAGCTGTTGCGACCCTGATCCATGTTTTCTCAACTTGGTACATGCACGATGATGCGCGTTTTGCCCGCTTCTTCGTTTATATGTCTCTCTTTACTTCAGCGATGCTTGGACTTGTTGTTTCAGACAACCTGCTTTCAGTGTTCATCTTCTGGGAGTTAATGGGATTCTGTTCTTACTCTCTAATCGGTTTCTACTACGAGAAAGAAGGTGCCGGAAACGCTTCAATGAAAGCTTTCATGACTACAAGAGTTGGGGACGTTTTCTTCTTAATGGGTATCCTTATTATTTGGGTTATCGTTGGAAACACAACTTTCGTAGACCTTTACGCAGCTATCGGAGCTGGTAAATTCGGTGGAACTTTTGACGTATTTGGCCTGTCTCTTCCAATCGCTACAATTGGTGCTCTATGTATCTTCGCAGGAACAATGGGTAAATCAGCTCAGTTCCCAATCCACGTTTGGCTACCAGATGCGATGTTTGGACCGACTCCATGTTCGGCCCTAATCCACGCTGCTACAATGGTTGCCGCTGGGGTTTACCTTTCACTAAGAGTTTTCCCACTTATGGAAGTTGGACATATCACTATGTTCATCGCTTACATCGGTGCCATCACAGCTTTCGGAGCTGCAACAATCGCCCTGATCCAAACAGACTTAAAAGCGGTTCTTGCCTACTCTACTATTTCTCAACTTGGTTACATGGTAATCGGTATCGGTGTTGGTTCATACAACGCTGCTTTCATGCACTTAATTACTCACGCTGTTTTCAAAGCGTGTCTATTCCTTTCAGCTGGTTCAGTTATCCACTCGATCCACTGCCAGGAAATGCCACAGATGGGTGGTCTTCGTAAGAAACTTCCATACACATTCTTTGCAATGTTACTGTGCTGTTTTGCTATTGCCGGAGTTCCGTTCTTCTCTGGATTCGTATCTAAAGATAGAATCCTTGGTGACGCTCTTGTAATGGCCCTTGATAACAAAGCTTATATCCCGGTAGCTCTTCTTGGATTTGGTGGTGCTCTTCTAACAGCTTTCTACATGTTCAGAATGCTGTTCTTAACTTTCTTCGGAGAGCCACGCGATCACCATATTTACGACCATGCTCACGACGAACACATCGGATGGAACTCAAACGTTCCTCTATTAATCCTTTCTGTGTTCACACTTGGTCTATTCTACTCTGGGTCTTTCACAGGTCAGGGAGAAGTAAACGTTTTCGGATCAAAATACGAATGGTTCCAGACTTTAATTCATAAGCCAGAAGTAGCGCACCTAGAGCACTTCGCTCACTACGAAAAAGAAGATTTCGGAACAACTGATACTCGTGACAAAGTTGAGCTTCCAAAAGCAGCTTACGACGCTAACCACGGAATGGATGAGCACAGAGCTCACCACGTTCACCTGGTTCACAAAATCGGTGCTGTTATGTCGATTATCATCGCGTTTGCAGGGATTTTTATCGCTTACTCAATGTATGTGAAGAAAACTCTTAACCCTGGATGGTGGGCAGAGACATTTGCTGGTTGGAGAAGAGCTCTTCAAGGCAAGTACTACTTCGACGACCTTTATATCGGAAAAATCATTCAGAAAGGACTGGTTCCATTCAATGCGCTTCTGGCGAAATTTGACTGGGACTTCTACGATGCAATGGTTATCGATGGAACTGCGGTTCTTAACCGTTGGGCCTATAACATTTCTCGTTGGATCGACAACAACATCGTCGACAGCGGAATGGTTGATGGGACAGGGGCAAGTGTTCGTTTAATGAACGTTCTACTTCGCACACTTCAATCTGGGCGAGTGCAATTGTACTTTGTAGTCCTGGTTGTTGTATTAGCTAGCTACGTTTTAACATTAAGATTTTAGTTTTTTTTATATAGTAACTTTTCTCAGGGAGATAACCGGTGGCCGGTTCAAATTTATTAAGTTGGATTCTGTGGATGCCTATGTTGGGAGTTCTTGGTGTATTACTTATGCCAAAGGACAAAACTACTTGGATTAAGAGTTGGGCACTTATCAACACTGTTATTACGTTTGCTCTTACATTAGTACTATACTGTAAGTTCGATCAAACTCAGGCAGGAATGCAAAATGCATTTAATATTGCGATCCCATGGATTTCGCAATTTAACATTTTCTACCGCCTTGGTGTGGATGGTATCTCATTGCCGATGGTACTCCTTACTGGATTACTATTCATGCTTTGTATCCTTTCATCATGGACGCAGATCAAGAAATCAATCAAAGCATACTTTGCTCTACTTCTACTTCTTCAGTCGACAGTATTCGGGGTATTCTTCGCACTAGATTTCTTCCTGTTCTACGTTTACTGGGAAGTAATGCTAATTCCTATGTTCTTCCTTATCGGGGTATGGGGTGGAGAAAACAGAGAATACGCAGCTGTTAAATTCTTCCTTTATACATTCTTTGGATCGATCTTAATGCTTGTTGGTATCGTTGCTCTTTACTTTGCAACTAACCAATCAGTTGATTCATTCAATATCCTTGCTCTTTCAGGCGGGAAGTTCTCTCAACTTACAGTTACAATTTTCGGCCAGACATTATCGTTTGCTAAACTTTTCTTCATCTTCATGTTTGTTGGGTTTGCAATCAAAGTTCCGGTTTTCCCATTCCACACTTGGTTACCACACGCTCACGTACAGGCACCTACAGCGATCTCAGTTATCCTGGCAGGGGTTCTACTAAAGATGGGTACATACGGATTCCTAAGAATCGCGTTCCCAATCTTCCCAGAAGCAGCTAAATATTTCTCTACTGCAATCGCATGGCTTGGATTAATTAACGTTATCTACGGTGCTCTATGTGCGATGGCCCAGAACGATGTAAAGAAACTTATCGCTTACTCTTCAGTATCTCACATGGGATTCGTAATGCTTGGACTTGCAGCAATGACTGTTCAAGGTGTTAACGGAGCGGTTCTTCAGATGTTCAACCACGGTACATCTACAGCTATGATGTTCTTCATGATCGGTCTTCTATACGAAAGATCTCACCACAGATGGATCGTTAAGCCAGATGGTTCACGTGGATACGGCGGACTTTATACTCAACTTCCAGTTTACTCGATCATCTTCATTATCGGTATGTTCGCATCTATGGGACTTCCAGGTCTTTCAGGGTTTATCTCTGAAGCCCTTATTTTCCTAGGTATCTACCAACGTTTCACAACGATCACGGTTCTTGCACTATTTGGTCTTCTTATCGGTGCTGCTTACCTTCTATGGATGTTCAAGAGAATGTTCTTTGGAGAAGTTAACCCTGAAGTTAAAGAATACGAAGATATGACTAAGCTTGAAGTGTTTTACATGCTTCCACTTTGTGTTGCTGTAATCCTGTTTGGTATCTGGCCTTCGCCAATCCTGAACATTATGAAAGCTTCAGTAGGACAACTGGTTTCGTTACTAGCAACTTTCTAGTTAAAGATTAGATTAGGATAAAGAGATGCATTTAAATTATTTGGCAAATATCGGTCGTTATGTTCCAGAAGTTATTCTGGTGCTTTTAATGGTTGGCCTTATTATTCTTGAAACGACTTATAAGGAAGATGAAAAGAATAGAAGATATATCTTCATCACGAGCATGATCGGACTTGTGGCGACTTTCGCTGCACTTCTGGCAAACCTTGGTGGAAAAGCAGAAGCAATCTTTAGCAACGCAGTTGTGATTGATGACTTCTCTACTCTTCTAAAGATGGTGATGGTTCTTGGAACAATCGCAGCTATCTACCTGAGCCGTTTTTCAAGAGACATTTACGAAACTCTTAAAACAGAGTTTGCGATCATGGCAGTTGGTATCCTTATCGGAGGATTCCTTCTAGCTTCAGCAAACAACATGCTGACTCTTTATATCGGTATCGAAACACTTTCGATCCTTTCATACGTAATGGCCTCTTTCAAAAAGAACGACGAGAGATCAAGCGAAGCTGGTCTTAAGTACGCTCTTTATGGTGGGGTTTCAGCAGGTATCATGCTTTTTGGTCTGTCACATATCTTCGGTGTTCTTGGAACAATCCAGTTTGCTGGTGTTGCAAAAATGATCCCGACGTTAACGACAGCTCAACTTGCGATCATCATGCCTTCATTCGTTCTTTTCTTCGCAGGTATCGGATACAAGATTGCATCTGTTCCTTTCCATATGTGGTCACCAGATGTTTACGAAGGATCACCGACTCCGGTTACAACGTTCTTTGCCATCGTTCCAAAACTGGCAGGGATCGCAGTTTTAATCAGAATCTCGGCTACTTTCTTCACAGTGGATTCAACTCTTAAAATTGGATGGGTTGGATTAATGCTGGTGATTTCAGCACTTACTATGACTGTTGGTAACGTAACAGCTATCGGGCAAAAATCAGTTAAGAGAATGCTGGCCTATTCTTCAATTTCTCACGCTGGTGTAATGCTTGCGGGTCTGGTTGTTATTAATGATGTTGGTGTTCGTTCAGTCGTTTTCTACGGAATCACATACCTTTTCATGACTCTTGTTGCTTTCTACATCACAAGTATCGTTCAGGATAAATACGGCAACGACAACTTCGACCGTTTCTCTGGCCTTGCTTTCAGATACCCATTCATGGCAGTGATGATGGCCGTAACTATGTTCTCACTAACTGGTCTTCCACCATTAGCTGGGTTCGTAGCGAAGTACAACATCCTGGCTTCACTGGTTGCAACTAAGAACTACACACTGGCAATCATCCTGGGATTAAACTCAGTTGTGTCAGCTTACTACTATCTGAAGATCGTTCGTCTAATGACTCTTAAACCTCAAGAGTCTGATGAACAAATCGAAGGTTTCGGATTCTTAAACCAGATGATTATTGTTTCAATGACTCTGCCAATTTTCACACTAGGGATTTTCTGGGAAAGCATTATGTCTCTAGCTGGCAACGCAAAGTTATTCATTCAGTAATTAAAGAGTGGGATTAACTAATGGAATTTTTATCTTTTACAATTTTCTTAATCATCTGCACGGCCCTGGGGCTCGTGCTGATGTTTATTTCAAACTTCCTTGGCCAAAAAGCTAAACAAGTAAGAACCAACGACATTTACGAATCAGGGGTAAACCCGGTTGGAAGTGCTACAAGACAGTACGATATTAAGTTCTATCTTACGGCGATCATGTTCCTTCTTTTCGACGTGGAAATTGTGTTCCTTCTTCCATGGGCCCTTGCTTATAACAATGCAACTAATCTTGGTTTCATGGTTGCTGGGTTTATCTTCTTCATGGCCGTCTTATTAGTTGGATACATCTTTGTTATCAATTCAAAAGCGCTAGAGTGGGAAAAATAAGATGTTAGAAACGATTCTTGAAATATTAGTCAAAACTGTAATCATCCTGGGACTTCCTCTGGGTGCACTACCGCTTATTATTCACGTAGAAAGAAGAGGCGCGGCCTTCATCCAAAGAAGACTTGGACCTAACCGTGTTGGACCGTTCGGACTTCTTCAGCCACTTGCTGACGTTGCGAAGTTCATGTTCAAAGAAGAAGTTTATCCTTCTCACGTTCGTCCGTTCTTCTACCCGGCAGCTCCACTAGTTGCTCTGGTTGTAGCTCTACTTCCTCTTGCATGTATTCCTGTTGCCGCTCCTTTTGAGGCTTTTGGAATTACAATCTTCCCTGAAGTTTTTAGAAGTGACATGGGGATCTTCTTTGCTTTTGCTGTTTCAGCTTTAGGATCTTACGGGATTCTTCTTGCTGGATGGGCATCAAACAACAAATACTCAATGCTTGGTGCACTTCGTGCCTGTGCCCAGATGGTTTCATACGAACTTTCACTTTCAGCAGCTCTTGTTGCGATGATCTTCGTTTACGGAACTAACGACATCCACGTGATGGTTGAAGCTCAAACTGGTTACTGGTTTGGATTTCTGCCAAAATGGGGTGTGTTCATGCAGCCTCTTGCATGTCTTCTATTCCTTGTTGGTATCTTTGCTGAATCAAACCGTCTTCCATTCGACCTTGCAGAAGGTGAATCAGAGATCGTTGCTGGTTTCCACTTAGAGTACTCTTCAATGAAATTTGCGATCTTCTTCATGGCGGAATATATCCACATGATCGCGCTTTCGATGATCTTCATTATTCTTTTCTTCGGTGGATACAGTCTACTTCCAGGTATGGATTTAATCCCGACTTCATCACCGTTTGTCCTTCCAATTCTTCAGATGGTTTCTTTAGTTATTAAAGTTGCTCTGATGATCTGGTTCTTCGTATGGGTTCGTTGGACATTCCCAAGATTCCGTTACGATCAATTAATGCACTTAGGATGGGAGCGTTTATTACCATTAGGGCTTGTTAACCTTATTGTAACTGTTCTCTTTGTATATTTTAGGAATCAATAATTATGGCAACTGATATTCTACTGACCATCGTTACGATGGTGTTTGCTCTTTTAGTAGTTTTTTCAAAAAGAACGGTTGTGGCCGCTCTTTCACTCCTGATGACATTAGTTTGTATCGGGATGATCTACTTCCAGTTAGGAACTGTGTTTCTTGCAGCTATCCAGGTTCTGGTTAACGCTGGTGCGATCGCGATCCTTTTCGTATTCGTTATGATGTTAATTAACCTTGAGCAATTCCAAAACAACCGCGAAAGAGGAAAAGTGAAGCTGATTGTAGCTGGTGTCACTGTCCTGGTTATTCTTGGAGTGTTTGCTCTTATCGTAAACAACAATATTGAGGTTCTAACGACAGTTAACCTTGCTGATAATTCAATGAAGTCACTGTTTGATAAACTTTTCTCGGTTTATTACCTGCCGTTTGAAATGGCGACAGTTCTTCTTTTAGCCGCTCTCGTTGCTTGTGTTGTGATTACTGGTCACGAAAAAGCTGTTAAGCACGAGCAGGAGGAAGCAAATGAGTAGTATTTATTATTACCTGGCCGGGTTTTTATTCACTCTTGGCCTTTTAGGTACAATCTTTAAAAAAGACCTGATCTCTATCCTTCTATGTCTTGAACTTATGATGGGTGCAGTTGGTCTTCTTACAATTCTTTTTTCTCGTTCGACTGGATTATTAGAATCTCAAATTCTGGTTTTCTTCATGATCATCGTGTCGGCATGTGAAGTTGCGATCGGATTAAGTTTAATCATCGCTCTTTATAGAAAGAAGCAAACAATTTATACAGACGATATTAAAATCATAACCGAGTAAGAGTTCTTATGTACGAAAACTATCTGGCGCTGATTCCTTTCTTCCCTTTACTGGCATTCTTACTTAACTCTGCTTTGATTAGAAATAAGTTGAATAATGTCCAGGCCGGTATCATCACTTTCCTATCACTGTTCATTTCGTTCATCTTAGTTGTCATGACTTCGCTTCATGTACTAAAGAACGGTCCAGTGACGGTTCACCTTTGGCAGTGGATGCAATATGGGAGCATCAAATTTGATATCGCATTCGTGATGGACGAACTTGCTGTTATCCTGAGCTTAATGGTTACAGGTATCGGTAGTGCGATTGCGTTCTTCTCAATTGGTTATATGGACCACGAGGAAAAAGTTGGAAAGTTCTTTGCGTTCTTCGCACTGTTTGCTTTCTCAATGCTTCTTCTTGTTCACGGTGAGAACTTCCTTGTTCTTTTCATGGGATGGGAAGGCGTAGGTCTATCTTCTTACCTCCTAATCGGTTTCTGGTATGAACATACTAAAAACGGTAATGCTGCTAAAAAAGCTTTCCTTGCTAACCGCGTGGGAGACTTTGGTTTAGTTCTTGGGATGATCGGGTTTGCACTTGTGTTCAACACTCTCTCTTTCAAAGACCTACAGCACCCAGATATGAGCATCATCTTAGCAAACAAAGAAATCCTGATTGCTTCAAGCTTACTTCTGGTTCTTGGTGCTTGTGGTAAGTCGGCTCAGATCCCTCTATTCATCTGGCTTCCAGATGCGATGATGGGTCCAACTCCAGTATCTGCCCTAATGCACGCGGCGACAATGGTTACAGCTGGTATCTTCATGCTTTGCCGTGTTTCAAATGTTATCGTTCACTTCCCGGTTGTTCTTGATGTGATCGCATGGATCGGAGCTCTAACTGCTCTACTTGCTTCACTTATTGCAATCACTCAAACAGATATTAAGAAGATCCTTGCTTACTCAACTGTTTCTCAGCTTGGGTATATGATCTTAGCTTGTGGTGTTGGTGCATTCTCAACAGGTATGTTCCACGTTTTCACACATGCTTTCTTTAAAGCTCTTCTATTCCTTTGTGCTGCTTCTGTTATTTACGGATGTCACCACGAACAGAACATCTTTAAGATGGGTGGACTTAAAAAGAAGATGCCAATTACTTTCTGGACGTTCACTGTTGGATTCCTGGCCATTGCCGGTATCCCAGGGTTCTCTGGATTCTTCTCTAAAGATGAAATTTTAGCGATGGCCCTAACGAACCCAGGAAACGGTGTTTGGTTATACTCTGTTGCTCTAATCACAGCTCTACTAACAGCTTTCTATATGATGAGAATGTTAGTTCTTGTTTTCATCGTTGAGCCAGCTAAGCACGACGATCACCATGATCACCACGCTCACGCTAAACACGATGATCACGGACACCATGAAATCCATGAGTCTCCAAGTGTAATGACAGTTCCACTAATCATCCTGGCGATCTGTTCATTCGCAGCAGGATATGTTGGTCTTCCACACGCACTAAGCCACGAACACGCTCGTCTTTTCCAGGAATTCCTGGAGAGATTTGTAGCTAAAACAGAAGGACACGCTCACCTTTCAGCTCAAACTGAATTTATCATGATGGGTGTAACGACTGTTCTAATCCTTTGTTCAATGGGTCTGGCTTACTACATCTACGTGAAGAATGATCACAATAAGATGAGAGACAGCCTAAAAGCTAAGTTCCTTACTCTTTGGACAATCAGCTCGACGAAATTCAAAGTTGATGAGTTCTATGAACTAGCGATCATCAAGCCTCTTTACCAAATCGGCCACTTCCTGGTTGATGTCATTGAAGCACACGTGATCAACGGAATTGTAAAACTAGTGACTAAAGCAACAACTGAAGGTGGACATCTTTTAGATGACAACAAACCAGAAAAACTGGAAATGGGAATCCTTTATATTGTTATCGGATTAGCAGTTGTTCTTACAGTAATTTTTAACGCATTTATTTTTAGATAAAAATTGGATTTAAAATGGATCAATTATTTCTCATTAAATTTTTAATTCCTCTCATTTGGGCGATCGGTTTCATGTTCGCACCTAAAAACAATGAGAAGTCTGTAAAACTTCTGGCCCTGATCGGCTCACTTGTAACTCTTGCTTACTCAGTTAAGATGTTCATTGACCTACCAGACTCAGGTGTTCTTACAACTCTATTCAAATTCGATATGCCACTGTTCTTTAACATGTCATATACGTTTGCAATGGACGGGTTAAGTGGACTGCTGCTGCTTCTGAATGCTTTCCTTCTACTAGTTGTTGTTATTACAACTTGGGATATCAAGACAGATAAGCTTCGTCTTTACTACTTCCTTCTGTTTCTTCTAACTTGGGCAGTTAACGGATCACTTCTTTCAACGTCACTATATGGCTTCTACATTTTCTGGGAAGTTATGCTAATTCCTCTATTCATCTTAGTAGGAGTTTTTGGTGGAGAGAATCGTCGTTACGCTTCTTTCAAGTTCTTCATGATGACAGCTGCAGGATCAATCCTAATGCTGGCTTCTATGTGTTACATGTCAGCTCTAGCTTACAAGTTCAACGGTTCATACGACCTGAACTACGAAATCATTAAATCACTTGGACTGAAGTATGATGGTTTCCTATCACCTCAGTCTTTAATCTTCTGGTCGTTCTCGATTGCATTCTTCCTGAAGGTTCCAGTATTCCCATTCCACTCGTGGTTACCTGATGCCCACGTTGAAGCTCCGACAGCAGGTTCAATTATCCTTGCCGGTATCCTTCTAAAACTTGGTATCTACGGTTTCCTTCGTTTCGTAATTCCTTTATTCCCGGAAGCAGTTGATGCTAACCGTGACATCGTTCTTTACTTAGGAGCGATCGGGGTTATCTACGGAGCGCTGACGGCCTGGGTACAAAAAGATATTAAGAAGCTGGTTGCTTTCTCTTCTATCTCGCACATGGGTTACATCATTATGGGTGTTTTCTCACAAAACCCATTCGCAGTTAAAGGAGCTATTTTCCAGATGATCGCTCACGGTATCTCGACACCGGGTCTCTTCATCGGAGTTCACTACCTTTATACAAGAACGCACACTAAAAAAATGGACATGTACGGAGGGATCGCTTCTGTCATGCCAAAGTTTGCCATTTTATTCTTCATCATCACGGCAGGTTCAATGGCCGTTCCAATGACTTGTGGATTCGTAGGTGAATTCATGGTGATCATGGGAACTTACCAGGTGAACAAAGTGGTAGCGGTTTTAGCAGCAACAGGGATCATGTTGTCGCCAATCTATCTTCTAAAGATGTACCACCTGACAGCTCTTGGTGAAATGAAGCACGAAGAAAATAAGTCGCTTAAAGATATCTCTCTTCTTGAAGCAACTCCACTACTAGTGCTTTCGATCCTGACAATCGTTTTTGGTCTATACCCACAAGCGATCATGTCACTTTTTGATGGGACAATTAATTTCTTTGTAAATAAAGGTTTACAAGATGGAAAACTTAACATTCGTTCAAAACGTTTTAATCTTCCTTGCTCTCAATGCGGTAGCTC
>CAXHHE010000017.1:0-21490 GCA_964016365.1 uncultured Bacteriovorax sp.
ACCCGGATGCCACGACGATATTAAGGAGTCCCAAATGGAAAGTAGTCGTTTACAAAAAACCGCAAGGTATCAGAGTGGAAAAAGCTTTTTGCCTGCTCTCCGAATTCGAGGCCGAAGGCCCGTTAAAACCCAACCTCAAACTCAGAACTTTCGAATATGCAATAAAGGGATTTTCGAAATTGAAATGCTTATCTGGGTTTCTCTAATTCTTTTGATCATCACTGCCCTTTTGTCTATTCATAAGATCTATGTGAAAGAGCACCAACTGGTGCAAGAGGAGTTTCAGCATGAATGGGATAAGCTCAACGCTCGAGCAGGAAATCAAAAAAACCAAAGAGGAAAAACACAAGGAGAAATTTAAACTCCTACTAACCATCGTCTTAACCAATATCATGGTTGCTCTTTTATGTTGGCAACCAAAAGAAGAAGTCCAAATTAAAAAGGGCAACAAGACCCTTCATCTTAACTATCAGCTGATGGTGCTTCCGCTTTCCGCCATGCTTAGTGAAGAAGCGCTGGAGTCATCAGAGACGGCCATCACTCTCTACACTAAAGACAATCAACTCATCTCCCGCAAGGCCTTTTTGCATGAGCAAATCCGCAAAGAAAACGACATCACCTACTTCAAGATAGAAATCGCCAACACTGATATTCACAAAGTCAGTGAGCATTTAAATCAGGAAATGGTAGGCATTCCTTATATTGAAATCCCTGAGACAAAAAAGTCCAGGCCAGCTTTTAGAGGGTCTCGTTATGAAGTTCATTTGTAGTTTATGTTTGCTGCTCTCTTCTACTCTTTATGCCCGCGAAGTGATCCTGGTGGAAAACAAAGCGACTAAGGAAGAAGCTCAGATGGTGCTTAGAGTGCTGCAGGAAAAGTTCAACATCCCCAGAAAGCTCATCACCATCAGGAATATCGCCAATGAATGCGCCAAAGACTCGGACGCGATTATGCATCTATGCTTAAAAGAAAACGCGGAAGTCGACATTGTGAAAATGAATAAATTTGTAGTGGAAAAGACTCTTAGGGTGTTTTTAGAAATGGAGGAAAACTAATGAAGAAGAAAAACTGTGGCCGAGACGAAAGCCTCGGCCTTTATATCCAAAACTATTTAGTTTTAGCAGCAGTTTTTGCTTTTGGAGCAGTTTCAGCAGTTAAGTGGATAGCGAACTTTGGTGTCGTTCCTTTATTTCTGTTAGCTGCTTTTCTTTTTGAACCAGCGTTCTTTGCTTTTCTTGCTCTTCTATTTTCAGTTACACATGTTCTTGAAACCATCGGACAACTCCTCTATAACCGCTTAAGTAAAAACGGCATCAACACTAATAATTTACTTTGTTTTAAAAACCTAAACTTTAAGCCCTCTTTTTTACCCAGTTTCAGACCATGTGTCAAAGGAATCTTTGTCTTTCTCTCCCTGATTCAAGCCTCATACGCTGAGGATTTTGTCCTCTCCAAAGGGCAATCCATGACTCTTCCCCTTCCTTCATTGGAGAAATTCAACATCGGCAACAAAGAGGTCCTGAATTATCGCTTCAATGAGAAGGACAAGACCTTGATTATTCGCGGTGCAAAAATCGGAACCAGTGAAGTCCTAGTCTGGGAAAAAGGCCTCCCTCTTCCAAAAGAGCATCAAGTTTTTGTTATTTCCAAGGCCCAGGAAGCTAAGTTTTTACACCTCGCACAACTCCTGCACAGCTTGGGACTGGAAACCCAGGTCCAAATCCCTCACCTTAAAGTAAGCGGAGAACTGGGAAGTCTCAAGCAGTATTTGCAGTATAAAAAGATTCAGGCCCAATACAACGACATGATCCTGGATGAGGCCAATCTTTCACGCGAACTTAAAAAAGAGGCCCTGGCGGATATTTATCAGCTCTTTTTTAACGACTACAAAGACTCTGTCTCCTGCAAAGTTTTGTATTCAGACATCACCTGTCTTATCCCCTCTAATGAAGTGATTAGTGAAGGTCTGAAAAAACACCTGAGTGAAAAATACAAAGTCACTCTCCTTGAAATCAACAATCAAAAACTAGGAAACAACTACTCTTTTAAACTCAAACTCATTCAACTCGAGCAACTTGACGGAGAGGAACTGCGCCTGGGACTTGAACAATTGAGCACAACTCTAGGAGAACTCTTAAAAGTTCCTCTCAATAAGATCGTCGAAAAAAATGCCGTTCTCCTTAGTCAGAAAAAAGTAGTGATGAACACTCTGGCCGAACCTTCCGGGCTTATCCGTCCGCAGTCTCCTGCAGAGTTTCAAATCGGGGCCGACATTCCTTATGTGACCACTAGTAAAGAAGGAGTGAGCAATACCAGCTGGCAGTTTGCCGGTTTAAAAGTCAAAGTCACACTGGAGAACTTAGGGGATAAAATCAAGATCAATTACGAAACTGAACTCACTAAACCCTCCGGAGAAAACAACAACTCCATCTCCGGCAATAAAGAGCGCTCATCAGTGGTCGTGCCATTAGGTGAGGCCACACAACTTTTTCAGGTGGTTTTAAAAACAGACGCCAAAGGTGTTGATCAGATGCCTTTTTTAAACCGCATTCCTATTTTAGGAGAGCTTTTTAAATCAAGAAGCTCACAAAACAATTACAAAATGATCACTGGAATTCTCGAGGTAAAAAACAATGAATAGACTCCTGGTCGAATACCAAAATGACATTCTCATTCTTTTTAAAAACCATTACCGCAGGCTCATCACCAAAGGAGTAGGCTTTGATTTCCAAGACGTCTTAAAAGACACACTCATTGACCTCAATATCAATGAGGCAAAGCCTGAAGAAATATATTTTTTGAAATCTTGGTTTGAGTTGGTTCATCATCAAAGTTATTTTGAAGATTTCACCGAAGACTCTTTTACTGAAATCATTTTTCACTCCCCTCATCATGTTCAGGTCATCGGTCTTCACAAGAAAGACTCTTTTGAAATGGATCATCTTTCTGAGGAAGATTTTCAGCTGAGCCTGGAGGTGCTGAGTTTAAAGTCACAAATCAGCTGGAACTTTAAAGAGCCTTTTGCCAGTTTTAATATGACAGTGAAAAATCTTTCTTTAAGGGCCACATTGATTCACTATTCCACTTCGGCCAATCACAAGTCGAAAGTCTTTTTACGGGCCATTCCCTCTTCTACTCCTTCGCTTGATCTTTTCCATTTAGGGCCACAAGCAAGTGAGCTTCTTAAGATGATTGTGAAAGAAAAAAAGAATGTACTTATTTCAGGAGGAACAGGATCGGGAAAAACCACACTCCTGCGCTCATTGATTGCTCATATCCCGCGCGAAGAGCATATCATCGTGCTGGAAGACACGTATGAAATCCTCAATCAGCACCCCAACCAGACATCCTTTCTGGCCAATAAAGAACAAAGTAATAAGTCCCTCAAAGACTATTGTGCTTATTCACTCAGGATGAGTCCTGAGCGCTTAATCGTAGGAGAAATGAGATCGACGGAGGTAGTGCCTTTTCTTCTGGCGATGAACACTGGCCATAAGGGACTTATGAGTACAATTCACGCCAGTTCGGCAGTAGATGCACTCTCTAGGATCTCTCTGCTCTTTTCGCTTTTTTCAGAATCAAAAGATATCTCGTTTGCACTAGTGACGAAACTCGTCTGTAAAAACGTCGATTACGTGATCCATCTGGAACACAAACGCATCACTGAAATCTGCCGGGTCATTGGCTCAGAATCAGAGACACCTTTTTATGAAAGGCTTTATGAGGCCTCTAGTATTTAGCGACTAAGATTTCATGGGCGCGAAGCAGAGCATTCGTGATGTCAGCGCTCGCAATCTTAAAGCTCACCGAAACCGATGTCAGGTCGTAGAACTCGACATTGATATCGTTAAATGAGTTTTTAAGATTCTCCACCAGGCCTTCGGCCTGGTCTAAGTGGCATCCAACAAATGAAACAATGGCGTATTCTTTTTTCTGAAGAGTACTCACCGCTTTAAGTTTGAACTTCAGGTCCTGGTTTTTAGTAATCGTAGTTCCACCTAAGCTTGGGTCGATACTTGATCCGACGAAAACCGGGATGTCTTTTCTCTTTGTTGGAAGAAGAGTCGTTGGAAAAAGAACTTTGGCACCCAGGCTCGCCAGGGCCGTGGCCTCATCGTAAGAAAGTGTCGGAATGAATTTAGCATCTTTGACTAAACGTGGATCAGAGCTTGCAATCCCCGCGACATCTGTCCAGATTTGGACGAGAGATGCATCGATGGCCTCTCCAAAAAGAGCGGCCGAATAATCTGAGCCTTCTCTTCCTAGAGTGGTCGTATTGCCCAGAAGATCTTTTCCAATAAAGCCTTGAGTGACAACAATTCCTCCTGCATTTAAATGCGGGATCACTAACTCACGGACCTTCTCGGCGATCACATCAATCTGCGGCTCTGCTTTTTGAAAATCAGAGCTCGTCTTAATGACATTTCTGGCATCGAGGAAAAGAACTTTTCTATCCGGAACACGAAGACGGATGAGGTCTGAAACCAGAAGTGAGGAAATACGCTCACCAAGACTATAGAGCTGGTCCATAATCTTGGGAGTGTAATGTCTTTCCTTTAAAATTTCAGCGCCCACAAACTTGATCTCATCAAAAAGGAAATCGAGCTCTTTTCTCACAGCTTCGCTTGAGAAAAGATCGTGAGCAATTTTTGAGTGTCTTTGAATCAGTTCATTAATCAGTGAATGAAGAGTGTCTTCATCCCCTCTTTGTCCTGCACGGGCAATGAACTCCAATTGGTTTGTCGTATTTTGAGTGGCAGAAATCACAACGACTCTAATGTCATTGTTGTTTTCCACAACGTTTGAACAACGAAGCATAGCTTCTGCGTCTTTTACACTGCTACCACCGAATTTTGCGACAATCCACTTGTTCATGACTAATCTCTAGTTAATTTTTTGTATGAAGTTTTACTTGGGATAAGAGCTTTATCACCAAGACGTTTTTTCTTATCTTCTTCGTAATCAGAGAAGTTTCCGTCGAAGAACACAACTTGATCTCCTTCAAAAGCGATCATGTGAGTGGCAATTCTATCTAAGAAGAAACGATCATGGGAAATAACCACGGCACAACCTGCGTATTCCATTAGGGCCTCTTCAAGCGCTCTAAGTGTGTTTACGTCAAGGTCGTTGGTAGGCTCATCCAGAAGCAGAACGTTTCCTTCTTCCTTAAGCATCGCTGCTAAGTGAACGCGGTTTTTCTCACCACCAGAAAGTTCTTTAATGCGTTTTCCTTGGTCTTCACCTGAGAAGTTAAAACGTGAAATATAAGCGCGTGCGTTTACTTCGCGTCCACCAAGTTTTAATAGGTCAAGACCGCCAGAGATGGCCTGCATAACAGTCATTTCCGGGTCAAGAGTCCTGTCCTGGTCAACGTATGCTAGCTTAACAGAGTCTCCAATTGAGATTGTCCCTTTCGTTGGCTGCTCTTTTCCAGTGATCATTCTAAAAAGAGTTGTCTTACCGGCACCGTTAGGCCCGATAACACCAACGATTCCCCCTGGAGGAAGTTCGAAGTTCAGGTGTTCATAAAGAAGGCGATCCCCGTAAGCTTTTGCCACGTCATTAAACTGAACAACTTTCTGACCAAGACGAGGTCCTGGTGGAATGAAAAGTTCATTGGTTTCGTTGCGAGCTTCAGACTGCACCTGCTGACGTTTTTCGTATTCAGCAATACGCGCTTTAGATTTTGCCTGACGAGCTTTAGGAGCAGCACGAATCCACTCCAACTCTTCTTTAAGTGATTTTTGTCTTTTTGATTCAGACTTTTCTTCCTGAGCAAGGCGTTTTGCTTTTTGCTCAAGCCATCCAGAGTAATTTCCTTCGTATGGAATCCCTTGACCGCGGTCAAGTTCAAGAATCCATCCCGCAACGTTATCTAGGAAGTAACGGTCGTGGGTTACGGCAATAATTGTTCCTTTGTAGTTTTGAAGGTGGCGCTCTAACCACCATACTGTCTCAGCATCAAGGTGGTTGGTAGGCTCATCCAGAAGTAAAATATCTGGTTCTTGAAGAAGAAGTTTACAAAGAGCTACACGGCGTTTCTCCCCTCCTGAAAGCACTCCACACTTCTGATCAGCAGGAGGACAGTTTAGAGAATCCATCGCCAGGTCTAGACGAGAGTCTAAGTCCCAAGCGTTAGCAGCATCAAGCTTATCTTGCAGGTCTGCTTGTTTCGCATAAAGTTTTTCCATTTCAGCATCAGACATTTCTTCGCCGAATTTTGCGTTGACTTCATCGAACTCACGAAGAAGATCAACTACGTATTGAGCTCCCTCTTGAACCACTTCTCTTACTGTTTTTTCCGGATCAAGTTTTGGATCTTGCTCCAGGTACCCAACAGTGTATCCCTTCGCTAGAGTTGTTTCCCCTAAGTGATCTGTATCAAGACCTGCCATGATTTTAAGTAGTGTCGATTTACCGGCACCGTTAAGACCAAGAACACCGATCTTAGCTCCATAGTAGTATGAAAGGCGGATGTCTTTTAAGACATGCTTTTGCTTGTAGACCTTTCCTACTTTATTCATTGAATAAATGATTTGTTTATCGTTCACGTATGACATGATTTTTCCTCTAAAAAAGGGACTAATTGAAAGCATGATTCTACCTAAAAAAGGCCCTTTTTGGAAGGAGATTCATCTCACCTTGCTACAAGTCATCACTGGACGACGAAATACTGAAAGATGGAATAAAGATAAAAGAAATAAGCGGGAAGAAAAAAGACGGCCAGGACGGAAAATTTGATTAAATCGGCCACTTTTAGGAACTTCTCAAAACAAAGTTCCTGTAGATGCCAGACTTCGCGCACCACCTCTGTCACGCCTGGTCTGGGCGAAATGCCATTTTCTCTCCAGCGCTGAATATGTTCCCTGACTCTCTCCGCGCAAAAAGAAAATTCTCGGTAACGCATTAAATCCCCATCCAAAACTTTTGAATCGGCCAGGACTTTGGAAGTGGAAAGTCCCACTTCGGCCATAGAAATAAACAAATAAAGTCCTTCCATCACTTGAGAGAATTTATTAAACATAAGACCCTGTGCTTTTTTTACAACGAAGTTAAAAACAACAATGGCGATGGCCTGCAGGCAAAAAATAAAAAAGAGATCGCCTGGATTCAGAGGTAAATCTGCTAGAGAACTTGAAAGCCAAATAAAACCCCATGTGGTCATGGTGATAGCAAAAAACTGTAGATTTCCCCCGAGAATGAGTCCTCTCATCTTCTTTTCAAACTGCAAATCTTTAATCACATTGCTTCTTAATTCCGGCAGAATAAATTTGAGATTCACCCCTAACTTTCGATGGGCCTCTAATAATTCGTGCAGCAAACTTGTATAGAATTTGTAATGAGGAATTTCCATCTCCACTGTCTTCATTCCCATTCCCATCTTTGCTTCCAGTTCAGGAAGGAACTTTAAAAGCCTCTCTCCCGGAGGCATTTTTTTCAAAGAAAGGCTCCACTGGCGAAGCGCCCGAGTTTTCCCCCAAAGAAATGTCCAGCTTTTTTCTGGTAAAAAAAGTAGTGAAAAGAGGCTTCCTAGATAAATGAAAAGTGAGGTCATCATGAGGACAACCTTAACAAAACTACCTAAGTCCAATGAATCCGTTTGAATGATTTTTACTGATCTTTTTCATTCTCGAAACCCTTCTTTTAAATTGACGATAAAATCCATATTTGCAATAGTTTACCTATGAAGAACACCACCGAAAAAGACCCAAAAAATATCGCAGAACTTGGACGTATCAACCAGACAGACCTGGCCGATTACAACCCTCTTCAAGAAAAAATCGACTATCTTGAAATGCGTATTAAAGTCTTGGGTGATATCTGTACAGAGATCAATCCTTACGATCAAATCTCTGATGATTTAAAAATGCGCTTAATGGATTTTAATATCCTCGATCTTACCGACCCCTTCAAAGTCACCAACCAATTGCTGATGCTTCTTGAAGACACAATTGATGAGCTTCATGTGCTGAAGCCATTTGATGATAGCGACCTACCAGTTAAAGAAATCCTCTAATGAATAAACCAATTCCGAAGGTCAATCTCCACCCGGCCTCATGTAAATACTTAAAGCTCGGTCATCCCTGGATCACCGAAGACACCTATACAAAACGCTTCCCAAAAGATGCTTTTTTCCTGATTGGCGTAGATGAAAAAAACCGTCAGGACGTAGCTCTCTTAATTAACGATCCTCTTCATAAAACAGTGAAGGCCAGGCTTTGGAGTTTAAACAAAGCTGAGTGGACACTGGATTTTAAAGACGTTTTAAAAACGCGTATGAAGGCGGCCATTGATAAACGCCGTCCGTTGATGAAAGAGCGAGAAAATATTTTCTTAATCAACGGCGAAAGCGATGAGCTTCCAGGTCTTCTGATTCAACTTTTAAAAGATGAAGTGATGATTCAGTACTACGCTCTTTTCTGGAAAGACAAAGAAGATTTAGTATTGGAAAACTTAAAAGAGAACCTTCCGCACCTTCAGGAAATCTGGGTGCAGGAAAGAAATTTTGATCAGGCGAAATCTATCCGCTCAATCAACGGTAAAGAGAGCTCTGAATTCACTCTTAATGAATTTGGCCTCAACTACAAAATTAAAATCAATCAGCACTACGACTTCGGGATTTATTCCGACATGAGTGCGATTAGAAAAAATATGCGCCCCTACTTAGAAGGGCAAAAAAGCCTGCTAAACCTCTTTAGCTACACGGGAGCTTTTTCTGTGTACTGCTTAGGAATGGGTTTTGAGAAAGTGACTTCTGTCGATCTTTCTTCAAAATACCTGGCCTGGCTGGACGAAAATATTGCCCTTAATCCAACATTAGATAAAACACGCCACTCGAGTCTTTGTATGCCGAGTGAACGAGCTATGGATAAGCTGATCTCTGAAGGCGCTAAGTACGAAGTGATCGTCTGCGATCCTCCAAGTGCTTCAAGCGATGGGAATAAAGTATCCAATGCTATTAAGTCTTATGAAACTCTCCTGCCGCAAATGCTGGAGCTTTTAGATGAAGAGAAAGGAAAGATTTTTGCTTTTCTTAACACTCACGCCATCAGCTGGAATAAGTTTGAAGAAAAACTTAAGGCCATCGTGGACTCATCTAAATTTAAAAATAGAGTTGTGATTGGCAAGCGCTTTAAGCTTAACGAAGACTGCACTCCGCTTAAGGGTTTCCATGAAGGCGATTACTTAAAAGGATTTTTGATTGAATTTAAAAGGAAATAAAATGAACCTGATTATGCTTCTGCCGCTTTTAATCGGTAGCGTGGGAATCCTGCAAGGAACCATCAACCGTCACGTGGCCACTCATATCGGAGTTGCTCAAGCGACTTTGATTTCAAATGCCGTGACAGTTCTAATCTGTATCGCTTTCTATGCTCTGGTAAAATCAGTGCCATCACTGGTCCCTGATTTTTTTCAGGTCAAGGCCCCACTGACAACTTATAAATGGTGGTTTATTTTCCCACCTATTTTTGGTTTTTGTATTGTCACCGGAATCCCTCTGGCCTTCGCGAAACTTGGAGCAGTAAAAGTGACTGTTCTTCTGGTGGCCGCTCAGATGGTCACCAGTGTAGTCTGGGATATTTTTGTTGAAGACATTGGTCTTAACATGATGAAGTTTGCCGGAATTGTGTGCGCTTTAGTCAGTGTTATTTTAATTACTCTTTCTAAAAATTAGGTTTAATCCTAGGAGACGTTATGACGTATAGTGGATTTTGGAGACGCTTTGGCGCTTTATGTATTGATGGATTCATCCTTTGGATCGTTTACATGATCCTGATGATCGTTCCCTTTTTCCCTCAGGTTTTATGGATCATTATCTCAACTTACTATCACGTCGCTTTTGAAACCTCTCCTCTACGTGCCACTCCAGGTAAGGCACTTCTAGGGATTGCGGTTATTAAACCAGATGGAAGAAAGCTGACGATTAAAGACTCTATCATCAGACACCTGATGAGTTTTATTTCCAGCGCTCTTTTATGTGCCGGTTACTTCATGGCCCTTTTCACTGAAAAAAACCAGACTCTTCACGACATTGTGGCCGATACAATTGTTGTGAAAGAGAAATTTGCGGAAAACGATTTCTGGCAAATCTTTGTGGCCCAATCAAAAATCATCTTCGCCACAGATAAACACTCAGACATCCATGTAGAGAAAAAATTCGACGGGCAATCTCTGGAAGAACTCTACAATCTTTATCAAAAAGGTATTTTGACTGAAGAAGAATACAATAAGAAAAAAGAAGAATACTTAAGCCGCATTTAGGTAAAAAAAAGCCTCCGTAATGGAGGCTTTTTTATTTATGAATCTATTAAGATTTTACAATTCTCGTTCTCCAAGCTCTGATATCCGGAGCCAGGTAGTCGTACTTCATGCTCGCAAGTGTGTATGAAGCGTATTCGTAGTCAGTCGTGTGAGTTAAACACTCAGTCGGACATACAGTCGTACAAAGACCGCAGTACATACAAAGTGCTGTATCAATCGTGTATTGCTTAAGGTCCAGACGAATTGGTGTACCGTCTTTAGTTTTGATTTTTGGAGCGTCAGTTGGTCTCTTAACAGCTGCGATGTAGATACAGTCTACTGGACAAGCAACCGCACACTGAAGACATGAGATACAGTTTTCAGCATCGTTAAAAAGACGTGAACGAGAGTTTGATGGAAGCTCTTCTCTTACTTCCGGGTACTCGATCGTAACAACTTCTCTTCCCCATACGTATTTAAAAGTAATTCCCATCCCTACAGCTGTCGATTTAACAGCGTAGTAAACGTTTTTAAACCACTGACTAAGTGTCAGTTCTGGTTCAGCGGCTTTTTTAAGGTGAATCGTTTCCATATTATTTCCCTATAAAATTAAATTATCTGTCTACTTCCCCAAGAACGATATCGATACTTCCGATACTCGCTACAAGGTCGGCCACCATCTGCCCTGGGGCAATGATTGGAAGCATTGACGTGTGAGTGAAACATGAAGACTTCACTTTTAATCTGTATGGAGTTTTTCCACCGTCAGAGATTAAGTGGTAACCTAACTCTCCACGCGGACATTCAGTTCTCATATAGATTTCACCAGCTGGAACTTTGATGATCTTTGAAACTTTGCCCATTACCGGCCCTTCTTCAATTCCTTCAAGCACCTGACGAATGATTTTTATCGATTCGAACATTTCGAAAATTCTTACATAGTAACGGTCCCAGCAGTCTCCCACTGTTCCTTTTTCCCCTTTACCTGTAACAACGTTGAAGTCGAATTTTTCGTACATACCGTATGGACGGTTCTTTCTTAAATCCCACTCAACACCTGATCCACGAAGAACTGGTCCAGTTGCTCCGTAGTCGAAACATTGCTCTTTTGTTAACACACCAACGTTAGCTGTTCTTTCGATGAAGATTTTGTTTTCCCCAACAAGCTGGTGGTATTTTTTAAGTTCGCCTTCAAAACGGTCAACGAAAGTTTTAACTCTTCTTAGTTGGTCGTCATTGATATCGTTCCAAACTCCTCCGATCCACACGTAGTTATAAAGCATACGTGCACCAGAAAGTTCTTCAAATAGTCTTAGGATTTCTTCTCTGTCCTGGAAACAGTATAGGAAAGTCGTAAACGCTCCCATATCGATCCCGTATGTACCGAAGTAAACCAGGTGAGAAGCGATTCTTTGAAGTTCAGCAATAAGGATACGGATGTACTCCGCTCTTTTTGGAACTTCAGTTCCCAACATTTTTTCTACGGCCAGACAGTATCCCCATTCCATTGACATAGCTGCAAGGTAGTCCATGCGGTCAACGAAAGGAATAACTCCTCTATAATCTAAATTTTCAGCATGTTTTTCGAAACAACGGTGAAGGTAACCAAGGTGCGGTGTCGCTTCAACAACGATTTCCGAGTCAGTTTTAATTTCAACTCTTAGTACCCCGTGAGTTGCAGGGTGCTGAGGTCCCATATTAAGAGTCAGTAGGTCTGACTTTAAAACTTCCATATCCCCTAAAAGGATTTTTTCTTCTTCTAATTGATGACCAGACATTATTCACCGTCCTTTGCAGCATCACCATCTGTAGATTCATCTGCATCGTTAGACTTCCAACTTGCAGAAACTTTCTTTGGATCGCCGATTTCTTCTTTTAGTTTTTTACCGAACATGTGATCAGCTGAGTTGATCTTGTGAGCTGGGTTTACCACCATGTCTAAGTATTTCTCTTGAACAACGTAATCACGTCTCAAAGGATACCCTTGCCAGTCATCTGGAGTAAGAATACGGCGAAGATCCGGGTGACCAACAAAGTTCACACCGATCATGTCGTAAGTTTCGCGCTCCTGGAAGTTAGCTGCATTCCACACGCTTACCACTGAGTCGATCTTTGGAAGAGTGTCTTTATTGTTTCCTGAACCATCACCACGACCAAGCTTTGTTTTTAACAGAAGCTCGCGGTTTTTAGTGAAGTCAGCAAGAACGTAAGTTAGTTCAATTCTGTCTGCGTAATCTGTTCCTGTCACAGCTTGAAGAACATTGAATCCTTCTGCCTTAAGTGCCTTACACACTTCCAGGATTTTTCCTGCTTCAACCATGATTGATGAATCACCAACAGTTGCGATGTTCGCTACTGCATTTGATCCAGAGACCAGGCCGTTTAGTTTCGATGCGATTTCGTTATGCATGTTTTACCCACTTATCACGAAGGATTCTTTCGTTTGCGATTTTCTTTTGAAGAGTCATTACACCTTCAATAAGAGCTTCCGGTCTCGGAGGACAACCTGGAACGTAAACGTCTACTGGAACGATTTCATCAACGCCTTTAAGAACGTGATAGCCGTGTTGCCAGTATGGTCCACCTTTATTTGCACAAGAGCCCATTGAGATAACATATCTTGGCTCTGGCATTTGTTCGAATAGAGTTTGAATTCTCGTTGCCATCTTCAGAGTTACTGTACCTGCAACGATCATAAGGTCTGCACGTCTTGGAGTGGCCATGAAAGCTCCACAACCAAATCTTTCAAGATCGTATTTCGATCCACCAGTTGCCATCATTTCGATCGCACAACAAGCGAGACCAAAAGTCATAGGCCAAAGTGAGTTCTTGCGACCCCAGTTTAAGAAATCATCTACTTTCATCAAAACGACGCTGTCTTGCATCTCGTGCTCCCTATTTTGTACGCACAAAGTTTATTCAATTAAATCTTTACAATTATTGCACAAATTTTACAGAGCGTACGAGTTGTCGTCAATGAAAAGTGACCCAAAGCTCGGGAATTTTAGTCAGGTTTTTTTTGACGGGATGCTAGCGAGAAGATTCTATTTAGAGACAAATCTGTCACAACGACTCTTGAAATCTTCGAACATAAGACGGAAATCCTGGGTGTCCTTCAGAGTATCTGAACTAGCAGGCGCTCTTCCCAGCTTATCTTGCATCAGAGTGATGCGGTTTTGGTCGTTTTTGCAGACGCGATCCATGATATTGACGTATTCCTTCACCGCAGCAACCGGATACGGAAGACCCCAGGCCGATGAAATAAACAAAGCTTCGTTACCTGAAGCTTGAGGTATATCTTTTTCGTTTACCGCAAACTTCTCCAGGTCCTTTTTCAGACCATCAAAATGATGACCCACTTTGTAAAATTCCTGAATGCCAAGCTCTTTTGAGATCGCTCCCACCTTTTGGTCGTAAACCTTCGGACAGTTTGAACGCGAGAAACCTTCCCCAGGAAGCATTTCCTGAAGAACCTTGCACTCAACCATATAAGCGTCTACTTCACCGCCACGGCCTTCAACCGTGCTTTTAATGAAGTCTTTTAAATGGAAGCGGGCATCGTATGGGTTAAAAGGCTCGCGGTAGGTGTAATGAGTTAGTTCGTGGGCAAAGTCCAGCATCGCATCCAGGGTCTTCAGGTGCTTGTTGAGGTAAACCTTAGAGCGGGTCTCGTACATGACCTGGGCCGGGTTAGAAGCCGAAAAACGGCGGATCAGGGTCGTGTCCGTCAGAGACCCGTCGCCAATGGCCACCACATCAAAAAGAGTATACCCCTGTTGGGCCGCTTTTTGAGTGGCCTTCTCAATGACCTTTTTCCCCGTCGAAACGCGCTTAAGCCCCTCTACCAGGCGCTTAAAATTGTCTTCATCTGAACGGTTTTTCTTATACCAAGGTTCATTGAAATTGATGTCTTCACCAGCATCCAACATCTTCACCGCCTGCGCGTTGGCAGTCAGGGAAAGGGTCAGGGCGAGTAAAAGAATGGGAAGTAATCTCTTCATGTTCTGCCTTTATCGGAAGGCGATCTGAAGAACTGAACAGGTAAAATTTACAAACTTACTTGAGAGTGGCGCTCAGGCATGTATGATTTCGCCATAACACTTTTTGGAGCCCCTGCATGAAAACAACGATTGCCCTACTATCATTGGTACTTTCTGCTAACGTTTTTGCTTACTCGCTTGCGGACTCAACAGTCCTGACATCAGCTTCTCCGCTCCTTTCTTCAGCAACAACGTCGGGCACTCTTCCTGAAAAACAAGCGGCAATGGTGATTAATGACTCTCAGGAATTCTTCCAGTCAGGCAGACTTTCAGTTTTTCTTTCACAAAAAATCAATGATGCAAAAGCAGTGAATGCTGGTGTTTCTGATGAAGAAGCGCTGGACATGTTAATCAACGAAGCTCAATCAATTTTAAACTAATACTATAAACCACAGGCGCAGCTATCCCTACACAACACTACTGCGCTCAAACTTTTGGAGACTTTATGAAAAAGACAATCGCTTTAATCGCTCTAGCTCTTTCTGCTAACGTATTTGCTTACTCAATCACTGATTCAACTGTTTTAACTTCAGCTTCACCACTTCTTTCTTCTGCGACGACTTCTGGTGAATTCCAAAAAGCTCAAGCGAACATCGTACTTAACGACGCTCAAGAGTATATGCAATCAGGAAGACTTTCTGCTTTCCTTTCTCAGAAAATTGCTGATGCACAAGCAATTAACGAAGGTGCTTCTGAATCAGACGCTCTTGAAATGTTACTAAACGAAGCTGAATCTATTTTAAAGTAATTTTTGATTTTTAGATTCTGACAGATAAGAAAGGCCGCGGTCGATTTTAATCCCGCGGCCTTTTTGTTTTGAACGTTATTAAGCGGCCTGTTTACCGTGAACTGTCTGATAAAGCTCTGATGACATTTCTTTTAGAACGTCAGCGCGGCTTGAAAGGTCTTTTGCTGCTTTTGCTACCGAGTGAGTTACCGTCGAGTTTTCATTCGTCGCTACATCAATCTGCCCCATAGCATTGGTAATCTCTTCAATCCCCTTTGACTGCTCACTTGAAGCTCTGGCAATCTCTTCGATCAGACCATTCACTTTTGTCGTATTTTCTACCACCAGATCAAACATCGTTCCGCACTTAGAAGCGACGGCCTGGCTCTTTTGCACTTTTAATTTTGCACTTTGAACGAATTTTTCTACGTTCGTTTTGTTTTCAGCAACGATTGAATCTACTTTTCTAATACTTTCATCAACGATTGCTGAAATCTCGCTTGCTGAGCGACCACTCATCTGCGCCAGGTTCCCCACTTCTTCCGCTACAACCGCGAACCCTTTTCCGTTTTCACCAGCTCTTGCCGCTTCAACTGAAGCGTTGAAAGACAGAAGTTTTGTCTGGAATACGATGTCGTTGATCACTTTTGTTTTAGCTGCAATTTCGTTAATAACCGAAGTGATCTCTGCGATACGGCGGTTCCCCTCTTCGATTGAGGCCATGATTTCTTCGTTACCACGGCTTACGTCATCTACTGACCTGATCATTTCTTCTACGGCTTCTTTCCCCTGAATAACTGTCTCATGGCTTTGTGAAGACACGTTGGCCGATGTTGAGCAGTTTTCCGAACTCTTTCTTACCATCGCTGTCAACTCTTCAACTGAAACCGAAGTCTCCTGAACAGCAGCGGCCTGTTGAGAAACCGCTGATGAAAGCGTCTCACTCGATCCGGCAACTTGAGAAGAAGTTGAAGCGATGTCTTTTGCACCATCGGCCAGCACTTCTGCAATTCTATTTAATGTAGATGAAATAGCGCGCGAGAATAAAAATCCTGTTGCGATTGAGAAGATAAATCCAAGAAGGCCTAAAGTCAGAATGGTCCTTTCAGCAAAGTCGCTTTTTTCTTTTGCGCTTGCAACCCATTTTTTAGATTCGGCTTTTTGGAAATCAACCAACTCTCCTAGAACTTTGTAATATTCAAAGCGAGTCCCTTTAACAGATTCGCTCATATAAAATTCCTGGAACAAGTGCTTGTCTTCAGCTTTTTGCATCTGAGCAAGCACTCTTCCTTTCTTCAAATCTGATTCAAGCTTCTGCCATGTTTTATCAACTTTCTCATAGAGCTCATGCTCGCCTGGAACAAACTGTGCTTTTCTGTATTCATCATCAAGCTCATGGTAAAGCTTAAGTGTTTCATCAAAACGACCAGCAAGACGCTTCATTTCTTTTTCGTTGTTACCAACCAACGCACTCTGAATCATCAAACTCATGACTTTATCAGAAGTTCCCTTCATCTCCTCTAAGATAATGGCATTAGGAAGGTTGATATTGGCAACGTGTTCATACTTTTCATTAACGTGCTGTAGTCCTTGGTAACTAAAATAACCAACAACTGCTAGCGACACTGCAGAGACAGTAAAAGCTGCGCGCATTTTCCAGTTCAAACTTCTTTTTTCAAACATAAATAAAACTCCCCTACGACAGAGACTGTGGATTTTCTAAAACACACAATCGTAGTAAGTAGAGAAATACTTAAGTAAAATTCTCTTGAGTTTTCCTTATAAATGTAAGTGGATTTTTATTTAAAAATTCTTCGCCGAATTATTCCAAACAAGAGCGATTTATAATTTTAGAAGTCTAAGTGAACAGCTGTTGAAAGAAATCGTGAAAAATTGTTTGATTGATCGTAGCCTTTTATTTTGCTGACCATTTTTTTTCCGCGGAAATATATAAAGGTAGGCAAACTTTCGATGTCGTAAAAAGCAGAGATCTCCTCTTTGAGGTTGGGATTATCTGAAAGGTTCAATTCATAAAAAGGCATATCGTAATTTAATGAGCGAAGCTCCAGGATAGCACGCTCACACTCAAGACTGTCATCTTCAGTAATGATCAAAAGAGCATGCTCAATGATCTCTGCTCGTTTTAAAAAATCGCTAAATGTCTTCAGCTTTTGTGCTCTCATTTCATTTGGCAGAGTATTATAAAACCCCACCGCATACTAGGGCCAGGAGCAGAACTATGGATAACTCCATATTTTCTGGAGGAATAGTTGAGTAAATCTTTTGGTTATCTAAAGCTTTCAGGGCATAGCTAATATCTAATTTTGAGATTTCACAACGCGCAACAAAGGACGTATTTAGATCAGACCAAAATAATTTTTATCGGAGCTAAATATGAAATCAATATCTTTAATCGCGACTCTTTTTTTAGCGATTGTGACAAATACTGCAAGTGCAGAACTTGTCACGTGTTCTTCAGACCACGGGACTCAATGGGGTGACAAACTACCTGCTTTGGCCCTGGTGACTTTTGAGTTTGAAAAAAAGGGAACTCAAAGCTCAATGAAGAACGTCAATGGATTCGTTTTCGTAAAAAATCAATGGGAAGACGCTGATGATACAAGCTTTAGCGAAGAAAACAGCTATCGCGGTTACTTTGAGTTTGATGAAGTCAAAGCTAATCCAAACTATCGTCCACTAAAATACAAAGGACACGCGCAATTTAAAAACTTTGATGCTCGTTTCACTGACGGACAAGAAAGTGGAATGTGGGGATCGTTTGTGGTTGAACTAAAAGACGCCAAAGAGTTTAAAGCTCACTACATCTTCCAGGCGGGAGATCACATTGGTGGAACCATTAAATTTACTTGTACAGAAGAATAAAAAAAGGCCGGTTTATCCGGCCTTTTTTTTATTTTTATGAATGAGCTGTTTTACTGGTCATCATCCCTGAAAGCGATTTAATGACACTCTCGAGTTTCTGAACCTGATCCTGCAACTCTTTTGAAGATTCTAAGTTCTCTTTGGAAATAACTGAATTTTGCGAACTCGATTGATCCAAGAGCCCCATGGCCTTTGAAACTTCTGAAATTCCTTTTGACTGCTCTTTAACTGCAGTGGTGATTTCACTGATAAGCGTATTAATGTTTGAGGCCTGGAAAACAATTTCTTCTAATGCACTTCCACATTTATTTGCAATTTGAATCCCTTGTTCGACTTTGTTTTTACCGTCATAGGCAAGTGACTCTACTTTTGTTCTGTTTTCATTAACGATCACTTCAACAGTGCTCACGCTGTTTGAGAGCATGTCTGAGATTTCCTTGGCCGCATTCCCACTCATTTCGGCCAGGTTCCCGACCTCCTCAGCGACTACGGCAAACCCCTTTCCTTGCTCACCTGCTCTTGCCGCTTCGACAGAAGCATTAAAAGACAGAAGCTTAGTCTGAAAGACGATATCGTTAATCACTTTCGTCTTCTCTTCGATGTCACCGATGACGCGGATAATGTCTCCGATGCGTTTATTTCCATCTTCAATCTGTCTCATCATGGCCGTATTGCTGTTATTAATATCTCCCATTGCCGCTAGCATTTTTTCAATGGTCTCTTTTCCGTTGCTGGCCGATTCAAAACTCACGCGGGCATTGCTATCAAGCTGTCGTGAATTGGATTCTGTTGTACTGACAGTGGCAGTGATCTCTTCTAAAGCGGCTGCTGACTCCTGAAAAGCACTTGATTGCTGCTCTGTGGACGCTGAAAGATTCTGAGCTGCTTGAGTCAGGTTGTCCGCAGTGCTACTGATGCGGTTAGACTCCTTAATCAGATTGTCGATAATATCTTTTAACTGTCCTTGCTGAGCTCTAATAACTGCCGCAAAAAAGATCAACAGAATAATACCAATCACCAGCGACACGATGTTGAGATACATCGCTTGAGATTTAATAGCACCCGCACTGACCGCTGATTGGGCAGAATCCGCTCGAACCAAATCCCCCAGAGTCCCTAACTCTTTTTCCAATGCTTCAAATTTTTCATTGAAGGCCGGAAGACTCGCGCGAGCTTTTTCCTCATCTCCGCTAAGAGCAATGTCGACGATTTCTCCGGCCGATTTCACATACTCAGCTATGCGAGGAAGGGCCGGCGCAATGGCAGCTCTGGTAGTAGGATGGATATTAAGCTTCTCAAGATTGTTGATATAATTTGTAATATTATCACCAAACTCTTTTGATTCCTCTTTAGTTTCTTTCTTATCTTCTGCACTTCCTGTTTTAGAAACAAGGATCGCTCGATAAACGTTTGCCCTAATCCCATCATGCATCATGTCGGCAAGAATCATGTTACTGACACCTGGAAGTTGAACATCGACCAGGTCGTTTACCTGAGTGACAAACCTGTTGGATGTCCAAAAGGCAATAGCGGCCGTCGTAATAAGAGTGATTACTAAAAAAACCATTAAGAGTCTTAATTTCGCACCAATTGTCATTGCCTACTCCATGAATATATATGCCTTGCTCGGCATAAATAATTAAGAGTTAACTTAAGATTTGCTGGAAACAAAAACTTCGCGAGAATTTTGGAATGATTAGTATATCTTACTTTGTCAAACAGTTGCCTTAAACGCTTGCGTATTGAGAAAGAGGAACACTACACTTTAAGACTAATCTTAAATTTCAAGGATGATGGAATATGAAATTTTTATTGCTCTCAACTCTGGTTCTCTCGCTTTCATCAATTCAGGCTGCAGTCACGCCGACTGAGCTAGTGGTAAAAGTAAGAGCTGGAAAAACTCTTCCTGATTTTGGTTCACAATCAAAAGTTCAAAACCTTTTTGGAAATGTTTACGTTATCAGAAACAATGATGTTTCTGTTTTAGAAAAACAACTTAAGAATCACCCAAGTGTAGAATACACAGAAAGAAACTACCGTGCAGAGAAGTCTCCTCTTCCAACTCCGGTACCGGCCCCAAGACCACCAGAAGAAAACAAATCAATGAATGCTCCTCAGTTTAACGACCCACAAGTCGGAAAGATCTGGTCATTTGCTGATGCTTCTCAAAACGGTGTTTCAGTTAATGCTGCTTACAAGATCCACGGAACAACAGCTACTGAAACAATCACTGTTGCCGTAGTAGACACAGGGATCGATACCACTCACGAAGACTTAAAAGACGTCCTTTGGAAAAATGAAGGCGAAATCCCAGGAAACGGAATTGATGACGACGGCAACGGATACGTTGATGACGTTTACGGGATCAACACTCTTGTTCGCGACTCTCAGGGGCGCGCAACTGGAAACAACAAAGACACGCACTCTCACGGAACTCACGTTTCCGGGACAATCGGTGCAAAACAAAACAATGGCATCGGTATCGCGGGAATCGCTTCAAACGTTAGAATCATGGGGATCAGAACTGTTCCAAACAACAGTGATGAAACTGATGTCGATGTAGCTGAGTCATTTATCTACGCTGCTAAAAACGGCGCGAAGATCATCAACTGTTCATTTGGTAAGAGATCAAACGAAGGTGGAAACCTGATTCCTGAAACTCTTAAATACATTCAGGACAACTACGGCGTATTAGTTATTGCTGCTGCCGGAAACGACTCTAGCGATATCGATAGAACTCCCACTTACCCGGCAAGCCACAAGAGTGATAACCTTCTCATCGTTGCTAGTACATCTAACAGCGGTGGAATGAGCTACTTCTCAAACTACGGTAAAGTTGGTGTAGACGTAGCAGCTCCAGGCTCAAGCATCTACTCGACAACTCCAGGCAATAGATATGAATCTATGTCAGGGACATCAATGGCCAGCCCGACAACAGCAGGTGTTGCTGCTGAAGTTCTTTCTCACTACCCTAACCTGACACCAGTTCAACTTAAACAAGTGTTAATGGACTCGGTAACAAAGGTTGAGCGTTTTAAAGATAAAATGGTTGCAGGCGGACGCATCGACCTTCTAAAGGCGCTGGAACTAGCTAGAACAATCAAGTAATTTTTTAATCGTTATTGTTATCTTCTGAGTGATTAGAAGATTCAGTCTGGGGAGCTTCGGCTCCCTTTTCTTTTTCGGCTTCACTTTCATCATCAAACTTTAAAGAAAAGAATTCTTTTGATTTTTCTTCAGGAGTTTCTAATTGTTTAATTTCGGCCTTTGGCTCAACTGGAGCTGCTGCCACTAATGGTGGAGCCCTTCTTCCCATTATCTTGCGCTGACGATTAGAAATATAACGGCTAGGTTTATCGATTCTAAACCTGATCGGGTTGGGTAAAACAGCGGCCATTAAAGCGGCCTGCGAAGAATTGAGTTTACTGGCAGGCTTCTTAAAAAACTTCTGAGCTGCGGCCTCTACACCATAGACGCCTTTACCTAATTCAATGACATTTAAATACACTTCTAAGATGCGCTCTTTAGGCCAGAAGAATTCAATCAGGACCGTGACTGTCTCTTATACACATCTGACGCTGCCGACGAAGGCTTCTG
>CAXHHE010000018.1:0-20859 GCA_964016365.1 uncultured Bacteriovorax sp.
TTTTTGGTGTCCTGGCTGAGCCTTGTCTCATGCAGCTCTCTCCAAATTGATCAGGCCTTTCGCGAACCGGCAGCCGAGGAAAGTTGTGCAACTTTAGTGGCCTCTTTCACCAAAGCTCCTCCTCCAGCAGGAGTCGCTCTCGATCCACAGATCATCCCTCCTCCTCTTGATGACCTCTCACTTACCCGCATTATCAATTCGAGAAAAGGTCTTAGAGAAAAATACATTAAAGTCACTGAATCAATCCGCGACTTTCAATTGAGTAAAGACGTTCCGATTAATGGAAAGACAAAACTTCTTCTCGATCCACGCGAAGGCTACCTTGCCAAGATCATGATGATTAGAAATGCCAAGAAGACAATCGACTTGAGTTATTTCATTTTCAAAGAAGACGACACTGGAAAAGCGATCCTTCACGAATTGCGACTGGCCATTAAGCGTGGAGTGAAAGTCCGCATTCTCGTGGACTCAATGGGCTCAATTAAAAATGCTCCCTTTTACGATGAAATCAAATCTATTGTTGCTTTAAGTGGAAGAGCAATCTTAGATGAAAACGGCAAAGAAACCGGTGAATACGCTCATGCAGAAGCTATGTTGTTCAATCCTATTTTCAATGTGCGTGCCCATGTCGCCAACTGGGTGAAAGCTGTTCACAATTTATTTGTCAGCGAAGATAAAAAACTCCCACTGGCCACATTCACCATTAACCGCAGAAGCCACGATAAAATTCTGCTGATCGATGCTCACTCAGAGACAGACTCTATGGCCATCATCGGTGGAAGAAATATCGCCGATCAATACTATTCAATCAACAAGGGCGTGGACAATCCTATTCTCGATGCCGAAATTCTGGTTAAAGGTCTGGCACAAAAAGACGCCGAAGGAAATATTCAGAACTCACTTGAAACCCATTACAATAAGATTTACTACTATCTTGCTAATAAGAACTTTGAAAACTTTCTCTTTAAAACCAACCGCAACCAGGTCAAAAAAGAATTCAAAAAAATGCGCGAAAGTGCCAGAAGCCTTTTTGATGAAGACGGACTTTTCCATGATCAATTAAAGAAAATGGAAGATGAAAATTTCCTGGAAACAGATTTTGAAGATGGACTTATCTCAGTTATAAATGAGATTCAAAATTTAAGCCGCACAAAAATTTTCCTCGCTCCACAAGGGGCCCATAACAAGAAGAATGGAAACTCGCTGGTTGCCAAACTTCATGCTGAAATTGCCAAAGCTGAGAGCAGCGTCGATATCGTCTCTCCTTATTTCTGGATTCCTGATGAAGAGGTCGAGTTTCTTATTGAGTGGGCCGCAAAAAATCCGAATCGCAAAGTGAGAATTTTCTCTAACTCTATTACGACAACTAATAATGTTGTTGCCCAATCAATGGTTGATGCTACATTTAAAGAAACCATCATTGATCGCGTTAAGGGCACACCTTTAGAAAAACAATTTGAGATTTACTCCTATGGCCGCATTGATGATGAGGCCCTGGGTGGTAACAAGCGCTATGGCTTTCTTCACGCCAAACTGGTCATTACGGACAATAAGGTCGTTACCGTCTCTACCTCTAATTTAGACCCAATTTCGAGGCACTTAAACTCAGAGGTCGGAACCACTATTGAGAACCTCCCTAAGAACTCTAAGAACTTGCAGAAGCTGGTAAAATACATTGATGATTTGGAGAAAAACTCTACACTATGGGGAAGTGCTGAATGGGAAGAAATACGCAGGCATCCTAACAATAGGATTATGACGATTTTACAAGCCTTTGTTACTAAAATCATTTATGCATTAAACTTAGTTCCTATTATTTAAAACGGGGCGACTAATTTCAATGCAGCAAGAGCAAAAGAAATATATTCAAGATCAACTAAGTAACGACTATGTTGTGAAGGCTAAGAATTCAGCTATCGCTTTTTTACTTGCAGCTATTCTTTATTTTTTCATACATACAGAACATAACAACTACCAGGTGTACATTATTATTCTGTTGGTTGGCATTGTAGCCCTCTCAACTCTTAGACTCTACAATGCCAATCGATACATCAATAAAAAAGTTCCTCTGGAAGATGCAGTTCAAATAGCGAGTTTCAGTGCGATCTTCAACGGTCTCCTATGGTCAGCGATTGGGATTTTTTCTATTCTCTCATTTGATACTGTCAGCATTCAAATCATTATCACATTTATCATTTTAATTAGTTTTAGCGCCGGCTCTCTTCTAACTCTCTCTCACCGCTGGCCAGTTTTACTTATTTTCAATTGCGCTGTTTTATTTCCTCAGGTTTTTTATGCTTTCTACCATCGCAGTGGAGACATTGGTAGCCTTTGGCTTCTTCCCTATACAGCTGTTAATATTCTCTATATCTTCAGACAGGCTGATGTGGTTCAAAGCGAACTCAAGATGCGCTTTATCTCTGAGTATGATTTAAAAAAATCACTGGAGGCTATCGCTCTTAGTAAAAAAAATCTGGAAGAAGAAAGTATCAAAACCTTTCACGCTTCTCGCCTTTCCTCTCTGGGAGAAATGGCCGGAGGTGTTGCCCACGAAATCAACAATCCGCTGACGATTATTCAGGGAATCACCAAATCCATCATGGTTCACGACCAATTGAAAATCGATGACCAGACCAGGGAAAAGCTCGGTAAAATCAATGCCGCCAGCCAGCGAATCGCTAAGATCGTCAAAGGAATGAAAACGATTTCAAGTAAACACGATCAGATTGAGCACGAAGAATTAAAAGTCAGTAAAGCACTCGAATTGTCACTCGGACTTTTTGAAGAGCGCTTAAAAAATGAGAGTGTTAAATTTCATTACGAAAACCTGACAGATCCTACAATCAGATGTAACCCTCAACAGATCTCACAGATTATTATTAATCTCTTAAGCAATGCTCTTGATGCACTTTTAAAAATCGATAGCCAATCCCACAACCTGGATGTTCTAGTTATTGAAGACAGGGTTAATCAAGCAGTAGATATCAGAGTTATCAATAGCGGACCTCTCATTGATCCAGAAGTTGAAACAAAAATCTTTGAGCCATTTTTTTCTACCAAGTCATTGGGGAAAGGCACCGGACTCGGATTAAGTATTTCACAGACCCTTGCAGGAAATAATGGTGGGTATTTGAGTTATGAAGTGTATCAAGGTAAAGTATGCTTCAAACTTAGATTGCCAACAGTGAATGCTTAATTTATGAAAATTATCTGGCCTCTTATTCTGATTTCCTATGCTAGTCTTTTTGTCTTTGGAATCAGCGATAACATTCGCGGGCCCCTTTTTCCTGAAATCTTAAAAGACTTCAACGTCAGTGACTCAATGGGATCATTGATGTTTGCCTTAAGCT
Source organism: uncultured Bacteriovorax sp. (assembly GCA_964016365.1). Lineage (GTDB taxonomy): Bacteria > Bdellovibrionota > Bacteriovoracia > Bacteriovoracales > Bacteriovoracaceae > Bacteriovorax. The sequence continues at coordinate 3,351 of CAXHHE010000018.1, forward strand.
CAATCTCAGGTTTTTTTGCCAGCCACTTAACCAGACACCTACTAAGACGTTATGACAGAAAATCCATTCTCCAAATTGGATGCTTAGGTTTAACTTTTGCACTTCTAGGTATGGCCCTGGCGCCAAGCTTTCAGATTTTCCTGGCCCTTAGTGTGATCTTCGGAATGTGTTCTGGGATTCTTGGGCTCATTCCTAATGTTCTTGTTCCTTTGGGGGCATCTGCTGAAAAAAAGCAGCAGCTTTTATCAGGACTACATGCCATGTATGGGATTGCCAGCCTGCTTGCGCCAATGTTAGTTGCAGCTATTGGATTTTTCACTAAAAATTGGAGAATAACTTTTGCCTTAACAGCAATAACTCCATTGATCCTCTATTTTTACTCTCTTCATAAAAGTCATTACCCTCACCACCAAAAACCGAAACTGACTGCAGAAGAACATAAGGCAAATAGAAAAAAGAATTTTAAGCCGCAAATCTTCCTGGCCTTCATGGTGAGTTTTGCCGTTGCTGCTGAAGTGATGATGTCTTCACGTCTGGCCCTGTATATGAGACGCGTATGGAATTACGACCTGGAAATGTCGAGTATCTACGTCACGTATTTTTTTATTGCTCTTCTTTTAGGGCGCTTGCTCTTTACTGGAGTGAAGTTTAACCGATCTATTCCCTTTCAGCTTTCTGCCTGCTTACTTATGACAGCATTGTGCATCTCTCTGGGATTATTCGTTCATCCTCTTTTTTTAGCTGTGGCCGGAATGAGCATTGCTCCTTTTTACCCTTTGGCCATTGCCTTAATTTCTTCAGAGTTTCCCCATGATCTTGATACCGCTGTTTCTTATATGATGGCGACTGACTCAATGATGTTGGCCATTATGCACGTGACAGTGGGAAAACTAAGCGATGAATACGGAATTCACCAGGCCATGTATTCAGAAGCCTTTTTTATTACGGTTTCACTCATTCTAGTGAATAGTTATCATTTCTTTTTCAAAAAAAATGCGAAAAATCATTAAAGACTATTTTAGAATTCTAACTTATCATTTTAAAGTATGAAATTTCTTAGAAAAAATTCATTACTTGTAATGGCAATACTCGCCCTAATTGTCACTCAATGGGTTTTACCTTTGAGCGGATACAATGACGTCTTTCCTCTTTTTAACTGGAGTATCTTTTCTTTTAGCATTCCTAAAACACAAACCACTACAATCCGAGTCACTTTTAAAGATAACACTGGTGAGCATATTTGTTATCTTCCCCTATGCCCTCGAGAATTAATGGCGGGCAATCGAAAAGAGCTTATTTGGAGGGTTAACAACTGGGAAAAAAACACAGGGAAGTCACTTAATAAACCAGAATTTTTCACTGGTTTAGATGAACGAATTATTAGATATGAAATTTTACGCGTTGAAACTGACCATACAAAGGCTTTTTCTTCAGAATCAACAACTCCTCTAAAGGTGTTAGGAGATTGGAGAAACTGATGACCAAAAATAGACTGACACTATTATATCTGACTTTATTAACCTTGCTTCTCACTCATGTAACGCAGTTCGTTTTCTTTATGAAATTAAGGCCTACAGATATTCTCTGGCCGGCCCAATGGATTCCACTTTCGGTCTGGTTTATTATCGGCAACACGATGATTGCTCTCTCACTTCTTAGTAATTTTCTTTTAGCTATTAAAAGCAAACATCAAATCTTAAGAGTCACTTCTTTTCTTTCGCTCTTCTTCCTATTGGCCATGTATTTTTCTTATGGAAAAGTAAATCATGGATATCATCAATGGCTGTATATTCTTTTTGCGCTTTCAATTCCACGTTCTTTTGCGAAAGAAACTGAAGGATGGTGGCAACAGAATCTCGCTGGAATTTTTACATTAACTTATTTTTGTTCTGGCATCTGGAAACTAAGAGGATTTTTTGATTTTATCTTCACTTATAAAGAATACAATATTGCTAATTACCTGCGTATTCAAATAAACAATGCAACTCTAGATAATGGTCCTTCACATTTTATTCGTTTTTTTAATTCTCCAACTAGCGATTGGGTCCTTACCATTGGTACTATTATGGTAATTGCCTTACAAGTAATGCCATTTTTATTTGTTTTTAAGAAAAAATATCTTCCGGCCTTTATCTGTGTTGCTATCTTCCACATTATGACCTTGGTTTCTTTAAAAATTTGGTTCTTTCAAAGCATCATTCTTGCTGCAATTCTCCTTTTAGACTTCGACCAGCAAGAACATGAAAACAAAGAAAATTAAAAGCATCGTTTTAAAACTGACTTATTTACTTTTTTAATTTAACTTTAAGTTTTCTTAGGTCCTATTAAGCTTCCTTTTTCTCCTTGATAAGCTGAATTTAAGAGGGGCTACTCCCTCTCTCATGGAGGAAAAAAATGGAAGTCTTGAGTGCTGAACAAATCATTACTGTTTCGGTTATGTGCCTTTGGTTTTTATTTCCCATCGGGATGTTTGTTTCAGTTTGGAGACAACAAAAAGATGAAAAGCGCACTGTTTATCCGGCCAAGGCCAAAAGACCTTCGACCATTCATATGGTTCCTAACGCTCCTTATGTCTATGAAGAGAGTGAGGATGATATGGACGATGAAGCTCATCACCAAGATTATGACTACACAAAGGTTCCAAAGAGAGATTCAGATCGAGATACCCACTACACTAATAATTAGTCTGTTTGAGAATAGTTTAAAAGTTAGAATTTCTAAATTTATTTGATTCGATTTACTATTTTTTAGTATTTAAATCCTTAACTCAGAGGCTTAAACTAAAAAAAGATTAGAGCTAATACTTATTATGCTTCCTATAATCATCCAGTACTTTGATTTTCTGCTTTAACTTTAAATAGCCTTTCCAGGGATCTGATCTCTTTTTAAGAAGTTTGGGAACATCTTTTAGCGTAAAAGAGTGTCCATTCTTTATTTTTTTAGCTTCTGCCCATGTAATGGGTAAGGCAACAGGCGCATGCTCCCTGGCCCGTACAGAATAAGGAGCAATCGCAGTCGCCCCATACCCATTTCTCAAATAGTCTAAAAAAATTTTCCCTTTCCTCTTGGCCTTAGAGACAGTGGTTGTGTATTTATCAGGATGAGCGGATTCCATTTGCTCACAAATTTTCTTTGAAAATTCTTTAATTTCGTCCCAATTGTATTTAGGAGAGACCGGCACTTGTACATGAAGCCCCTTGCCTCCACTGACCTTTATAAATGATTTCAGCTTTAATTTTTCCAGCAAGGCCTTGAGTTCGAAAGCCGCTGCTTTAACTTTTTCAAAGCTTATTTTTTCATCCGGATCGAAATCAAAAACGATCTGGTTAGCATAATCAATATGTTGATAATCTCCTCCTCTCACATGGATTTCGAGCGTGCCTAATTGAACCAGTTCTTTTAAGCCGTCCATCGAATCGATATAGAGCACCTGCTCTTTTTTCTCTTTAAGCTTTGAGACAATATCCTGACTCTTAATTCCTTCCTCATCTGTTTCGGCATGTTTCTGAAAAAAACAGGTATGATCATACCCTGCGGGACATCTTAACAGAGCAAGAGGTCTGTCTTTAAGATGAGGGATAATCCAATTTTCAATCGCTTTGTAGTAGTTCATCAAGTCTTGCTTGGTGATTTTATCCTCAGGGTATAGGATTTTATCTGGGCTGGTTATTTCAGAAACTGTTTTGAACTTTCTTCGAAGCTCTGCTTTTTTTACCGGAAGTTCAAGCATAACGTCTGGTGCTTTTTTATCTTTTCTTAATCCTTTAAAGGCTGCATGTCTCAAAATTTTATCCTCCGTCCAAGTTGCAAATTCAATATTGGCCACGAGAGAGGGTTTAACCCAAAACTGCCGACTTCCTTTAGGAGATTTCATTTCAAAGGGAGATTTAGTTGCCTGAATTTTTTTTAAGGATTTTAAAAGAGCTGTACTCGTTTTATTATTAAATCCTGTTCCGACTTTTCCGATGTATTGGAATTCTCCCTTCTCATTATGTGCTCCCAGTAGAATCGCTCCAAGTGAAGCACCATTTTTTTGAAGTGTGTAACCGCCAATGACGAATTCCTGAACATTTTTGCATTTAATCTTTAACCAATTTTTCCCTCTTCCAGATGAATATTGACCGTGGATATTTTTAGAAATAATCCCTTCTAAGTCATTGTCGCAGGCACTCTTAAAAACGCTCGCTCCATATTCCTCCCAATGGGAGCTATAGATAATTTTTTTAGAATTAGTCTTTTGAATAACTTGCTCAAGAAGCTTTTTCCTTTCAACAAGAGGGAATCTTCTAATGTCAAAGCCGTTTAAAAAGAGAAGGTCAAAAACATAATAGATTAGCTGTCCGTCATCTTTTTCTTCCAAAGCGTTTTGCAATCCTTGAAAACTTGAGTGCCCATACTCATCAAGCCAGACAATCTCTCCATCCATAACAAGATCAGCGACAGGATTTCTTTGGCATTCTTTTACAATACTTTGATACTTCTTACTCCAATCAAGTCCATTTCTAGTGATTAGCTGTAGCGATTTTTTCTCTTTTCGGCAAAGGGTCCGATATCCGTCATATTTGATTTCATGAATCCAGTCTTCACTGTGAGGTGGTGAATCGACAAGAGTTGCTAATTGCAAAGATCCAATCTCTGCAAAGGTTAAAGGTTTGGTTTTCTTAAGGCTTTTTTTTTAGCAGTGGACTTGGCTTTTACCACCTTCTTTTTCATAGGGATTTTCTTTTCAAGTGTTTTTAACTCCACCCCACCTTCAAGATCTTCAATCGTGACTCCCGAAATAACACTTCGATCATCTTCGGTAACATCTCCCCCCGGCGCTGCCCATTCATCGTCTTTTTTTACCAAAAGCCAGTTTGGCTTTTTGTCTTCTCCTTGTCTGGTTCTTAGAAGCATCCAATGCCCTTCAAGTTTTTCACCATGTAATTCAAAATCAAGATGACCTTTTTTAAGTTGCTCATGAACATTTTTAGGAGGAACCCACTCACCTTTATCCCACACAATGACATGGCCTCCGCCATATTCACCTTTTGGAATCTCTCCTTCGAAGTTGGCATAACCCACTGGGTGATCTTCAACTTCTACTGCCAACCTTTTTACCTTCGGGTCTAATGACGGCCCCTTTGGAACGGCCCAGCTCTTTAAAACTCCATCCAACTCCAAACGAAAGTCATAGTGAAGATGGCTGGCATGATGCTTTTGAATAACAAAGATATGCTTATCTTTTATTGAGCCTTTTAAACCTTTAGGCTCAGCTGTTTTCTTGAAATTTCTTTTGGCTTTATATTGTTTTAGTGTCATGCTCTCACTCTCTTTTTCTTAATTACTTTTTTAGCTAAAGATCGGCCTTTATGCGTAGCCTTTCTTTGTCCATAATTTTCTCCAAGGCTCTTTTGCAGAAATGGAAGCAGGTCGAGAACATTTGTATCTGTTTCTTGAACTTCATCTTCGAATTTTATATTTTCTTCGACATCACCAGTTTTTATTTTCTTTTTGATGTATTTTAAGAGCTCATCTTGATAAGTATCTTTGTACTGTTCAGGTTTCCACTTTGCAGTCATTTCATCCACTAAAACTTTAGCCGCTTTTAGCTCTCGTGGCGAAATCTTCACTTTTTTCAAATCAAAATCATCTAAAAATGTCGCTTCACTTGTTTCCTGAATTTCATGAGCAAATCTCAACACTTCTAAAACCAGGTATTCATCACGGGCCATAACTGCCACTAAATGCTGTTTGCTTCTTAAAACAAATTTAGCAATAGCCACCTTGTTAGTTTCTTCCAGGATTTTTCGCAAAAGCACATACCCTTTTTCTCCATTTTTCCCAGGTACTAGATAATAGGGTTTTTCAAATAGCATTACATCTACCTCATCCAACGAAATAAAATCCTCTATATCGATAGTCTTTGTCGCTTTCGGATTAGCTTTTAAGAAGTCTTTTTCAGTAATAATGACAAATTGATTTTTTTCGTACTCATAGGCCTTTTCAATATCTTTTTTCTCAACTTCTCGGCCGGTGGCCTTGTTATATTGCTTGTATCCAATCGGAGCTTTATTTCTTTTGTCGAGCATTTTAAAACTCAAGCGCTCTTCTTCTTTAGCACTCATAACAGCAATAGGTATATTTAACAGTCCAAAACTAATTGCCCCGCTCCAAATTCCTTTTGCCATAGATGCCTCCCCAGTTAGTGCTCTATCTATAACCATGCATTTTTCATACCCACAAATTCTTGACTATCTAGTAATGAAAAGGAAAAATTATTTATGATAACCATTTTTGAGCAAGCCCCTGGAACATCCTCTAATGATTAAAAAAAGCAAGTTAGTTCCTTATTTTGTTGTGCTAACATTTTGCTTAATCAATCTAGGAATTGTAGGCCCAGACAAAGAAAACAAGTCAATGATTCCATTTTTTAACTGGTGTCTTTTTTGTTCTTCTGATGTTCAATTTGTAAAATTTTATGAAGTACATATTATTTCTTCAGATGGGCATTCAATAGTTCTGAGTAATAAAAACAAAAGAAACCAAAAAGAAACGCAAAACGTGAGAGAGATTGTTTCACTTTACAGACAATCTCAATTGACTAAAGAGTCTTTAAGAAAAATCTTGGAAAACCAAGATGCAACTATTTCTTTACTTGAAGTTGATTGCGATATTCATAGCTGGTTTATTAGCAATAAATGTGGTCCAACTAAACTTTTGGCAACATATGAAATCTAAAATAGATAGTGAGACACTCTATCCAACATTAATTGCCTATTTTTTTTATATTGCACATGCACTCTACCTTCCACGTTTATCAAATTTTTTAAAAGATAAAACTGCAACATATAATTATCAGTGGCCAATACGGCTCATACTGGAAAGTTTTAATGATCAATTATTTGCAAAATGGTTAATTGTTATTTTTTGTGTACTTATTTACTTCTTTTCAATTTTTTACGGAAGAAAAAAGTCTATCCAAATTCTTGTTGTCATCACAAATTTTCTCTATATTTCCATGAATAGTTTCCCAGCGCTGGGAATAAATGTTTATGAATCATACTGTTTTCTCTATTTTTCAATAGCTTTAGTATTTTTTGATTTGAGTAAAGAATATTTCATCGATAAATATAAAGTTCTCATCGCTCTGGCCGTTTCACCCTATATACTCTCAGGGGTAATAAAAATTTATCATTATAGGGATTTTTTAAAAGACAAGATTCTGCTCAATAAGATTATTGAAGTGGAGTACTTCAGTACTCAAACCTCTTTCATCCTCCCATTCTTAAGAGGATATGACATCCCAACCTATCCTATTCTTCCTCTAATTATTGCTTTACAAGTGTCAGGCCTATTGGCCTTATGTTCACAGCGTTTTCAAAAAGTATGGGTCCCTTCTATTTTATTTTTCCATCTTTCAAATACACTATTATTTAACATTAATTTCTTTTTCTCGTTTCTCATTTTGCCTTTTACATTTATCAAAAAGAAAGAGCATTTTACGAACGATTTATTTAAATCCCTTTTTTACTATTTATTAATTTTTACTGGATCGAATTTATATAAACTAACAATTACACCTTCGTTAGAAGACTCAAGTAGTATCTTGCGATTTTTTTCAATAATCTATTTTTTGATAATTTTTGTAGGTATGTTTTTTAATAAGAATTTTTTCGTACGTGCGCTTGTTACACTTTTTTTAATTAACAACGCAGTACTTTTCTTAGTTTACAACCTTCCATTTTCAATTGCAGATTACGTCATTCTGATCTTCATGGCCTTTAAGTTTTTAAAAAAACCAGAATCTACTTTAAGTGACATTCAAGAGACACTTTTAAGAGCAATTGTCTTTATCGGTAACCTTAGGGCCTTTATTATTCTTTATGCTTTTATAAAAAAGTTAAGTTTTATTGATCTGACCTCTTGGAAAATTCCCGAAGCCATTTACTTAATGGCTGAATTGCCAGGATCTAAACAATGGCCAACACTAGTTTTTGTCCTAATTTGCTTAATTGAAACAAGCTTTCGAAAAATTTATTTAAAAAAATGGGCACTTCCACTCTTAATTATCGCCCATCTCTGCATAGCCTGCTTTTCTAATATCACTAGTTCTTTTTATCTTATCTTGATTATTTCAGTTACTGCATTGAGCAATGTTAAAAGTTCAACTACCCCAAACAAGTGGACAATTGCCACTTGTGAAGGATAAAATTTTTTTACATTTATTATTGGATTGCCGGAGTATTTTAGTGAGTTCTTTTAAATTGAAGCACGTATTCTTTTTGTTACTTACTGTCTCAATCATGGCCTGCCGCTTTTCTACTAATGACAATTCACTCAATGAAGATCTTAAAAAGAAATTAAAAGATACTAAGAATCCCGTTTCTGAAGACGTACTTAACGGAATGAAATGGGAAGAGTTTGAAAATTTTTACCGTGACTGGCGCATGGTCACTTCAACTTTCAGAACAGACAGAGACCAGCTTCGAGTTATTTTTGCCAATGATATTGCCTGGAAAGCTCTCAACGAAGGAAAGTCTTTTCCTGATGGAGCGATGTTTGCCAAGACTGGATTTCAAGTTGAAGAGGATGAGAGATTTCCTTCAAGTAAAATCCCGTCAAATCAACTTAGGCTCATGGTTATGAAGCGCGATCATAAGCTTTACCCAGATACAGACGGATGGGGTTATGCTCTTATGAACCGCAGAAGACTTGAACGCTTAGAAAAAGGTGAAGTCCCGGAGAAGTACGAGTCGATCACAGACTTCCAGACGTCATGTCATGCTTGCCACCAATTAGCGAGCAATACGGATTTCGTTTTCTCTAAACCAATGCTTAACAATGTTCTCGGACGCACAACTTCAGTTAATGGAATGGAAACTCTTATTTCGAAGTTCCAGAAGGCAAATGCTCCATTCTCTCAAAAAGTGGCCCTGGAAATTTTCCAAGAGATGGGTGTTGATAAAAAACATCTAGAGAATCTTTGGTATATGGAAATGCCTCTCTTTGAAGGAGCCCTTCCAGAGCTAAGAGCTTCTCTCACAAAATTTACCGGGAAAAATAATCACAACTACCTGGTCTTTGATCCAGCTTCACAACTCTATGCTTTAAGTATTCCGGAAAATTCTTTGAAAAAATGCAAGAGCGCTCAAAAATACTATACAGGGTGCCTGGATAAGAAGATCCCGAGAAAGAATATGGTGGAAGTCACTCACATCGTTACAATTTGTGATGGACAAGAATTAACCCATTAATAAGCCACTATGCTCAAAACAAACAAAATTATCCTTTTATCATTCTTCTTACTCATGGGGCAAATGCCCCTGAGTATTGCCAAGGAAATGATCACTCAAGACTTTATATCTGAGCCTCTCTCCCTTCAGCAAAAAAAACAAATCGAAGAATGGATCACTGCCAAAAAAATCGACACCATCGTTTCGGGAACTATTAATCTACACCCAAACATCAAGCTTCCCCCCGGAGGCGAGCTTCACATGAGGCTTGTGAACATTTCATCGATTTACCGCCCTTTTATTTTTAAACGCCTCTACAATGTTCAGTTCCCATTTAAGTACCAAATTACGACTTCAGATTTTGTTGGCGGCATTGGCCCTCAGGCCTTATTTGAACCTTACTATCTGGAAGCATTTTACTATCGTTACCGAGCGGATAAAACTCCTCGTTACGATGATTCAGAAGGAGTTGTCGGTGGAGAAGCTTGGGGTAATCCAGGAAGACCATATCCACTTTCGTTTGGACAAAATCGCGATTTCCAATTGAACTTCTGGTGGACACCGGAATTATTTGGCTCACGTTTTTCACCTTCAATTAAATCTTCTCCTTCACTTACGTCTGGCTGGTTATACCTATCTAATGTGTTAAAGAAGAAACTTGATAACGTTAAACAGATTGAAGGCAGAATTTATGTTTGTGACAAAAAACTTCAACTTGTAAAATCAACTTCGTTTAAGATCGCTGACCTGAACAACCCCATTGAATGGCATATTGATTTACCAAATACGGTTACTGGTTTTATCAGTGTAACGGCCACAGCGAAAACACCAGATGGTAAAACTGTTTATCTTCGCGGAGGAAGAGCAAGTCCGAAAGTGGTCATCAATCTCCCGGCCGTTAGTTTAAAAATAGTTTTAACAACAATCAGCAATAAAACAGCTCCGGCCTGCACTCCACGAGATAGTTAAGGAAATATGATTAAACTTATCAAACCATTTTTTTTAATGTCTCTTCTCTTTGCCCACGCATCGGCCTTTGCTGTAAAAGAAGTTGTGACTCAGGATTTTGTTTCAGACTCTCTCTCCGCAAAAGAAAAAGCTCAAATCGCCAGCTGGATTGCCAAGAAAAAAGTTGAATCTATCATTTCTGGAACAATCACTTTACACCCGAATATCAAGGTGCCTCCAGGAGGAGAGCTGCATTTAAGATTGGTTAATTTTTCTTCAATTTATCGTCCCTTTATTTTTAAACGTTTTTATAAAGTTCAATTCCCCTACAAATTCGAAATTAAAACCTCAGACTTTGTCGGAAACATTGGATTACCTGCGCTATTTGAACCGTACTACCTGGAAGCTTTCTACTATCGTTATCTTCCTAATAGAACTCCACGCTATGATGATTTTTCATCTAACCTGGTTGCTGGAGGAGAAGCTTGGGGTGATCCCGGCAGACCTTATCCTCTCTCTTTTGGGCAAGTCCGCAACTTTCAGCTAAACTTCTGGTGGACACCTGAGCTCTTTGGCTCGAAGTACTCTACGCCGATCAAAGATTCTCCTGGCTTCATGTCTGGATGGCTTTATCTGTCGGCCTTACTAAGAAAAGACTTGAAAAATGTTAAACAGGTAGAAGGAAATATTTATATCTGCGATAAAAATCTTAAATTAATCAAATCGACTCCTTTTAAGATTTCTGACTTAAGCGCACCACTTGAATGGCATACAGAATTAGCTACACCGATTACTGGATTTATTAGTGTCATTGGAGAGGCAAAAAAAGACAAAGGAGAACCTGTTTATCTCTATGGAACAAGGGCCAACGCTAGAGTTTCAGTGGGCCTGCCGGTCTCAAATCTTAAAATCGCCTTAACAACTTCGAGCAATTCGAAATGGCAGCCATGTCTTTCGGAAAATTATCATGGAAAATAACTTAGAGAGTCTCGAAACAATCTTCTGAAATGTTGTATGACTTTAGAAGTTCTGAATACACTCTAACTCCTAAAACATCCGGGGAACTTGTAAACTTCTTTTTATAATCTTTATAAAAAGAGCAAGTCGGTTTTAATTTTGATAGGTTCCCACTGAATTCAATATCCTTTGAAAGATAAGGCCAGATAGAAAAACTTTGTCTATGGCGCGAATTAAGAGAAAAAGCTTTATATAAATACTGAGCAAAGATATCGCTGCTATTTGAATCAACAGAAATGATCTCCTTATGGTACTTCTCAGAAAAGAGTGAACTCGCCTTTCCAATGACTTCTGCTTTTTCTTTTAACACTCCAGTTGCTGGATAAAACAACACGCGAGACTCAGCAATGCTTCGGATAGAAGAGCGCTTTTGCATATTGCGCTCATAAAGCCCCTGTCCCCAGAATAACTTTGATAAATTTGGGTTTTGACCTTCATCGCATTTTTCCTGATCAGAGAAAGCCTCAGCAGAAGTTACGGTCGTTCTCGACCCAACAATGACCGGGGCCAGGCCTGCCTGTCTAATTCTCCCAGTAAATGGAAAAGCAAAAGTCGTTAAGCAATTAATTCGTTCATCAGTAAATGATCGAGTGACAAAAATCCCATTATCAGTCAGCGCTCCATTAACTAAATCAAAAAACTCTTTAGTATAAGTTAGCCTGGCACTCATATATAAAGGCCAAGTCAAATTGTTCACAATCAAATCATAAGGCTCATTATATTTTTTTCTGGCCAAAAATTTGAAAACGTCATCGGTATGAACTTTTAATGTCGGTAATTTTTTATCGTTAAAATCAATCACATCACTGATTTCTTTTCGGAATCCTTCTCTCTCGTAAGGAGGAAAATTGTCGATAACATCAATCGTTTCAATCGTCCCACCTGTTTCATCTTGAAGAATTGAAGCATATTTCAGTAAAAGATGATTTCCCAATCCAAGTATTAAAACGCGCTTCACTTTATTTTCTTTCATAAGCCTTTTAGTCGCAAGCGACTTAGCTAAATCAGCTGGAGAAAACATTGGGGCGACATACCCCCCAAGTCCAATCCCCGGGATATCGCCATAGCTGTAAACAAAGCCAACTTTTCCTTCCTTGCGATGAATCTCTTGGACTCCGTTTAATCCAAAACTCTTATCTACAAAGACTGATTCAGTTAAAAGAATACGCGACTTAAGCGACTGAACAAGAATTCGTCTACTAGGATTAGGAAGAAGAAATCCACAAAGGATCACTGCACACACCGCAAGTCCAACCATTTGTTTCTTGTTATTAAAATCAACTGCCTTCCACCAGACCAAAGATAAGATGAAAAATAGTGGTAGAAGCATCTCAAGAGGCGGATGGATAAGCAGAACCCCGGGAATAAGGAAACCGAGGAAATTCCCTAAAGAAACGAAGAATAAATGATTTTCATTCGGCATTTCTAGCTGTCGTCTTGGAACAACATAAGCAAAAAAAGCATACGGAATTAAAAGAGTGAAAACCTGAATAAAGCTCACTAGTGCAATTCGATAAGAGACTGAGTAACTCGAAAAAATAAGCGGCGCTTGATTAAAAAAGAAGAAATCTTTCACTCCGCCAAAAAAACCAACCAAGATTAAAATCAAGGCCAGGAAGGCCATTATTGGGATGAGAGAGAATTTTACTTTTCGTGCCGGCAAATAACGGGCAACGGCCAAATGTAAAAAAGTCAGAAGAAGATAAAAATGAAACTCAAACCCGGAAGGAAAAATAGATAGTTCCATCGTTTCTAAAACACAAGAGAGATAAACTCCTGAGAAAAAGCCAAGTCCCAAAGAAGTCAAAGTCAGAGAGTTCCAATGAATCGCAAGCAGAGATTCAGATGTATTCCATAGACGGTGACTTAAAGAAATCAATAAAAGAGCGCTTCCTGCCACAATACAGACAGCGGCATTTCCAAACTTAACCTGAATTCCAAAAAGACATAAAATACCAAAAGCACAAATTAAGTTGTGCCAAAAGTAATTTTTCTTAATGTCAGAATCAAGATAGATCGCACGCGAAGAAAGGATACCGGATGAAACAACAGTTAAAACAATGAAAAATCCCGCAAGTAATTCACCAATAAGCGAACGCGAACCTTGTAAAATGGCCTCAGAGTAAAACCAACCCAGGAGTGTGAGGATAATACCTGACACCGTTAATAGGATGCGTGTCCAGGCAATATTCAAAAGACCTGATTGCCCAAGGCAAATACCACCCATGACAGCAATTAAAATCATGCTTTCAACTGCAGTGGTGCTTCCAAAAACTCCAAAAAAAATAGGCTGTGCTATAATTTGAATAGTAACAACAACGACCGCTGCCACCAAATGTAGACTTTGCTTTAGAAGGGACATAAAATAAGTTTATGTATCCCTTAGAGAATTGACAACAACATTATTCAGATCATGAGTACATACAAACTATACAATCACCTATTCACTTGTCTGTTCATTTCATGCTCTGTGATTTCATGTTCTCCTTCTCCTCATAAATTACTGCCTGTTTATTTATCGACACCTCTTTCTGGCCCAAAGGATAAAGGACAGCGAATTTTTAATGCAGCAGAGATGTATGTGGCCGATCATCCTGAGCAAAAATTAGAACTGCATGCTGCAGATTCAAAGTCAGATGAAAAGCTAAGTGCACAACAAACAGTAGGCTTTCTTAAAGAAAAGGATCCCAAATTAGTTTTTGGACCTCCTGGCTCTTCAATTGCTGATGAAGTGATCGAACTTACAAAAAGTCTTAAAGCGGAAGAAAAGAAAAATCTTTTTTTTCTTAATCAAGTCGTCGCTTCTCCTAAAATGAATCTTGCCCTTCCAACGATTAATGTGTTTTTTCAAACGGAAGATTACTTGTCAGGGGTTGTAGATTTTCTTTTAACGAAAGGAAAGAAGCCGCGCAAGGCCCATATCATTCGCCTGACGAATGTTCCTTACTTAGACGAAGTCGCTGAATTTGCCAGAAAGGATTTAAGTGCAAGATCTATTGCCATTGGTTTAGATATCGCTACACCTCAAGAAGGCACGCCAGAGTTGGCCGAAAAATGGAAAAAATCCGACATAAAAAAAGAAGATTGGGTTTTTCTTATCACACACAATATCCCAGTTACTTTTAAATCTCTTCAAGACGATAAAGTCTTTTCAGCAATGACCAAAATCATCACTTATGGGAAAGCTCAATCATCAGTGGCCAATCATCCATGGCTCTATAAAAACAGCTGGCAGGCCATGTTCTGGCATCCAGATCTAGAATATAAAAACAGTGGTGCCCTATCAAATTGTGCCTTTGAGACAAAGTTTGAAAAACAATTTCATTACAAACCAGATTTTCACTCTGCTTTCATGTACTCAATGTTCGAAGCAGCTGCTGCTTTAGATTTTAAGAACCCTTTTTTAAAAGAAGAAGGCTTAGTTGGACTTCCTCCCATCTCTACTCTGACCGGTGAAGTGCAATGGAATGAAAAAGGACTAAGACATTCACTCAAGCCAATTCTTTATTACCAAGGTGAATCAGCTAGTGAAATTTACCTTCCACCAGCCGTTAAGAAGATTTGTGATTCCCCACGCTACTTAAGTGGAGCTAAAGTTAAATTATGGGATTCTCCTTCTCTTGGATTAAACTTGCGTGCTTGGGAAAAATCAATCAAAGGCAATTCGCGATTCATTCCTGTGCAACTTTGGGATGGAAACGATTGGGATGGAAGTGAAACTCTTTCAATGGAAAATAGCAATGATAAGAGTTTTAATCATACTAACAGCCGAGGGCACACTTACAGCAAAGAAATCTTAGGTGCACAACAATGGTATCATCCAAAAGTTAAACGCTCATTTCTTGTTTATAAGAGAATCTCACCAAAGACTCCAAAGATTGAAGCTAAAACTCAGCTCTTTACTCTGTCTGATGACTCTCAAGGTCTTGGACGAGTCTTTGATACGCGCGAAGGAAATTATTATGCTTTTGATGAAGTAAAATTTCCTTTGGGTTGGTGGAAAGAAGGTGAAGAAAAAACTTTTAAACATTCCCGCTGGTATCAGGGAGATGTGAACCCTCGAGAGTTTACTTCTAAAATCAAAATACTGGAGCTCAACTTTAATTACAAAGGAGTTCCTCACTCATTGAAGTATGACCTTACAATTTATGATGAAAATCATAAAATGATTACTCATAACATCTATATTTATAGTCCTAACCAAGCTAACGTTTTAACACAAAACCTTATCAATCAATATCGATGAAAAACTTCTTTGAAAAGAACATTAATGAAATTGAAAATGATAAGGCCTTAAGTTGGTTTGGAGTCTTCCTTTCTCTCACTCACGTCTGGACTTATCTCTTCTGGAGCCTTGATTTAAAGGTTCCTCAAATTATTTCCAGCCAAGCCACTCCCGTGTGCTGGCCATTTTTTGAGAATTGTTTCAACTATAGATTTTTGAGCGCTGGGCAAGTAGACCTCGTTCTTTCCCTTTATTTGTTACTTGGGTTGGCCGTCTCTTTTCTTTTTGTCTTACCTACACGCTATACGAAATGGGCCTATACTGGACTTGTCACTCTTTCGGTCTTTAAATTTATTCTTTTTGCTCAAGACTATCAATTGAGAATGAATCAGCACTACATGGCCCTAGCTGTAACCTTGGCCTATTTATTTATCTACAGTAAACGAAAAGTCATTCCACAAGTCATCGTTCTTTTCTATGTGTGGGCCGGAACAATCAAACTCAATGAAGAATGGTTAAGTGGTGCCGGTATTTATCGACTTGAGAAGTTATGGCTTCCTGAAAGCCTGCATAAAATTTCTTTTGCTTATGTTGTTGTACTCGAACTGGTTCTTGCTTTTTTTCTTCTTTCAAAGAAAAAAGGAATCTTTTACTTTACCTTTATTCAGTTCTTAATTTTCCATCTGCTCTCTTGGCCTATCGTTGGATTCTTTTATCCCATGGTCATGTACTCATTACTTGCCATTTTTGTTCTGGATCGACTTTTTTTAGCTCCGACCGCCTCTGCTCCACTTCTTCCCATTGGCGGAAGTTGGCAAGGAGCAACCTACTTAACTTTATTTTGTCTGGTGCAACTGACTCCTTACCTTTTTCCTGGGGACATTACTCTCACCGGAGAAGGACGCTATTTTGCTCTTAATATGTTCGATGCCAAAAGTGTGTGCGATGGTGAGTTCACTATCCAGATGAAAGACTCCTCAGTTAAAAGGCTCAACATAAACAATGACTGGAACGAGAGTTTTAGAAAAAATAAGCTCGACGGGACACTCAGACTTAGAACGCGCATTCACTGTGACCCTCTGGTTCATTTTAACCGCGCTCAGGCTTTCTGCAGAAGAAATGAAGTGCAGAACCTGGATTTAATCTTCTTTTCTAGAAGAAGTTCGGACTCTGAGTTTAAAAAACTGATCGACGTAAAAGACTTTTGCACGCAAAATTTAAGTTATAGAATGTACCGACATAACTCATGGATTCTCGCGCAATGAAAATAGTGTCAAATTCCTATTTGCCGGAAAAAAGTGAATGGATCAATCTGCTCTTTCCATTGATCTCTCTTCCTTTTATTTTCGCTGAATTCCAACTTGGCTGGGCCTTTTCAATTGCCTTTTTTGTGGCCATTAGTCACTTCGGTGCCATTCACCACTTAATCACCATCTACATCGTAGGCCAAAGTCCCGAGTGTGGAGAATGGGCCAAAGAACGTTTTGGAAGCGTGCCTAAATTCTTTGCTGCTTTCATTCTTCTGGGATTGATTCTTTTTTTAATGTTTGTTTTTAGTATGGAAAAAATGGAATCCCAGTTTCCTTTTATGAAATGGGTTTTTCTCTCGTTCATTTTGATAGACATCTACTTCATCTCTGTCTTTCATATGATCCATCAAAGTAAGGGGATCTCTCTTCTTTATAATAAATTTGGAGAAACTTCTGACAAGTTAAAAAAATGGGAGAAATGGGAACGCTTATGCGCCACTGGATTAGTAACAGGTGTGGTCATCGCAGGCTTTTTTGGAACCTTCCGCAGAAATCCTATTAATGTTTCTCAATATGCTTTTTCCAGACCACTTGAGATCTTAGGTCTTACTCTCGCAGCTCTTTCGGCCCTAACTTATATTTACGTGGCCATAAAAAGTAGCAGCCTCTTAAAATCATCAAAAGGCGTCTTTGCTCTTAGAATGATTGTCTGGGTATTCTATCCTATTTCGATGGTGGCCCAAGCAACACAAAGATTAGTGCATGGTCTAGAGTACTATTTCATTTACGCTAAAATTGGAAAATCCAGAAACTGTCTCTTATACACATCTCCGAGCCCACGAGACGCTCAGTTA